>JAUZPL010000072.1 GCA_030705955.1 Bacillota bacterium
TGACGATGGACCGGATGGATATTTTTCGACGCTTCCAATAAGGAAATTCGTGCAAACGCTACAGGAAAATGGCTACCCAGCCGAGATTTCCAATAGCGCGGGGACGTATTTATGCAACAATGTCATGTACCAGCTTTTACATAAAATTAATAGTGAAAAAAAGGACTGTATCTCCGGCTTTGTTCATATACCTGCATCACATCAATTAGCCTTACATAAATCAAGTCTTCCAAGCTGGCCCCAAAAGGATTTAATTGATGCGGTTAAAGTAATGATTGCGTCATTGTGACTTTGGAAAAGGAGGGATCCAAATGTTCGCAGCAGGACAAAAGGAAATGCAACAAATGGATCAGTATACAATAGAAAAATTCGGATTACCTGGAATTGTATTAATGGAGAATGCTGGAGCAAAGGTAGTGGAAGAGATACTTGCCAGTTTCCCATGCCAAAATCCGAAAATTATAGTAATAGCAGGCGGGGGAAATAATGGGGGTGATGGTTTTGTCATTGCCAGAAGGCTTTTTGACTTGGGGCTGGAACCTCGATTATGTTTATTAGTAAAACCAGAACGGATAAAGGGAGATGCAAAAAAACATTTTGATGTATATCTAAATAGGGGGTTACCTATTTTCTATCTTCATGAAAATACATTAAATCTGCTTGAAAATGAAATACGACAAGCTGATTTGATTATTGATGCTATTTTAGGAACGGGTGTAAATGGGCCAGTAAAAGAACCTTTTAGGCAAGTAATTTCTCTTATAAATGAACTCAAGGGAAATAAACAAATTGTATCTGTTGATATTCCATCTGGTGTAAATAGTGATACTGGAGTGGTTGATGGTGTTGCAATAGAGGCAACAAAGACAGTCACCTTTGTTTTTCCTAAAACAGGATTTTTCCTAAAAGATGGTCCAAGACATGTCGGGGAGTGGAAAGCAGTCGACATTTCCGTACCACGAGAAATTGTAGGTCTATTGGGGTTAGATATCCCCAAAATAATCACTAAACCATTGGTTAAAGCAGCCATACCACTTCGCCCAAAGCATGGTCATAAGGGAACGTTTGGTCATGTACTTGTACTAGGTGGATCCCTTCAGTTTATTGGTGCTCCTATTTTTACGGCAAAGGCTGTTTTACACTCTGGTGCTGGCTTAGTAACATTGGGTATTCCTAAAAGCATCTATCCAATGGTCGCCCCACAAAATCCAGAATCCTTATTTCTGCCGTTGTTAGACAATGATGGCCATTTTGCACCTAATGCAATAGAGGAAATGCATTCCCCGTTACAACAGTTTGACTGTTTAGCAGTTGGCCCAGGAATGGGGAGGTTTCATGGAGGAGAGGAGTGGATCAAATCCCTGCTCTTAAAAGCGACTGATCAATCAATTGTGATAGACGCTGATGCGTTATTTTTGGTTCGTAATGATCTTGATTTGTTTCAGAAATACAAAGGAAATGTAATTTTTACGCCACATCCTGGTGAGATGGCCAGATTATTAAATAAAACAGTTACGGAAGTTGAAGAGGATCGAATTGGGGTCGCCAAAAGGTTTGCCAAAGAACATGGTGTTTTTTTACTGCTAAAGGGACATCGTTCGATTATTGCCACACCTAATGGAGAGGTTTACATAAATCCATATGGTCATGATGCACTTGGAAAAGGTGGAAGCGGAGATGTTTTGACAGGGCTTATTGCATCATTTTTGGCTCAAGGTGCAACCCCTTTGAATGCTCTTATTTCAGCAAGTTATTTACATGCACGGGCAGGCGAGGAAAAAGCAAGAGCTTTATCCCACTATGGAGTCATGCCTTTTGATATAATTGATGGGGTACGAGAACAGTTAAAGAATTGCTTTGACAGATAAATTGTGGAGTTTGGCGGATAAAAAGACATATATCCGATTAAATAAAAAAGGGGGCTCTTTCCATATGGAAAAGCCTCCTTTTTGAGCCTTTATTTATTCATTTTCGTAGCTTAATTGCCAGTTGATGCCGAATTTATCTGTTAACATTCCGTAGCATTTGCTCCAGAAGGTTTCTTGAAGCTCCATAATGACATTTCCGTCTTCTTTTAACTGGCTAAAGTAAGATTTAATTTCATCCATGTTCTTACTAACAACGGTTAGGCTAATATTGTTTCCAATATCAAGAGGTCTTCCAGGTGCGCAGTCAGAAAACATAAGAGTGCTTCCAGTAATATTGAGCTGAGTGTGTAAGACTAAACTTTTAGCTTCCTCTGAAAGATTTGGAGATGTTTCACCAAAGGTCATAAATTGTGGCTTTTCTGATCCAAAAACCTGTGCATAAAATTCTACAGCCTCGCGACAATTACCATTAAAATTCACATAAACATTAACCGTCATTTACTACACTCCTTATGTTAAATTGAATTCTATTATTTCTTCAAATTAAGTAAACAATACAGTATTAGTGAATGGTTTGTAAAGAAAAGGTATGGGTGCCTTTTTTTCAATAGTGATAAGTATCTCCATGTAATGAAGATTATATGATTAAAAAGGTAGGATCTAACAGATTTAGAAAATGAATGATTACTGACAAAAATATAAACCAAAATCCCCCTGTTAGATTGACTGTGGGATTTTAATTGCTTACCTATTATGGAAATAAACAGACAATGCGTTAGTAATACTCTCTTGTTCATTTGTTTGAATCAAATAGTGATTTCCTTCCAATACAGTGAAAAATGGAATAAGCCGCGTGTTATTAGGGTAATTTTGATTAACTATATGTAAGCCTCCAATTCGTTTTATTGTTACCTTTTCTTAAAAACATGAAATGTATTTCAGTTACTATTATTTGTGTAAGAAAAAGGGCGAATTTCCTGCTAAATGAATCTTTGTAAAATTATTTCATATTTTTTGCTACAAACTATTGAAATTTTGAAGTGTACTATAATACTCTTAACTTGACTAGCACAGCGATTGGAGATGTTTTATGAGCAAATTTTCAATTACAACTTATACATTAGGCGCCCTCTTTTTTCTTGTGAGCCTTTTTTTATCTGTCTTTTATGGGTATAAGGTGGTTACCCATGAATTGCCAAAGGAAAAAAAGGTTCAACAGAAGTATAAATATCATTTTGTTCTTGTTCCAGAAGAATTAGATAATGAATACTGGAGGCTTGTTGAAAAAGGAGCTATGGCGGCGGCTAAAAAGTATGGTGTCATGCTGGAATATACAGGGCCAAAGCAAGCCAATATTGATGAGCATTTACGAACTATAGAAATGGCTGCAGCATCTAAAGTAGATGGTATTATGACTCAAGGCTTAAGTGATGACCAGTTTACCCCTTTAATTAATAAAGTTGTTTCGATGGGAACCCCTGTTATAACGGTTGATACAGATGTGTCAAATAGTGAACGATTATCTTATATTGGAACAGATAACTATTTGGCTGGGTATTTGGCGGGAAAGGCTTTAATTGAAGATACAGATGGGAAGGCTAATGTGGCTATTATTACTGGAAGCTTTTATAAGAATCATCAGAAACTTCGCGTACAAGGCTTTAAGGACGCAGTGAAAATGGAGAAGAATATTCATATCATTGATATTGAAGAATCTGAGATTAGCAGAGTTCGTGCGGCTGAAAAGGCTTATCAAATCATAACTAAATATCCTCAGGTTAATGCATTTTTTGGAACAAGTGCTTTAGACGGCATTGGCATTGCACAAGTAGTTGAGACATATAAAAAACAGAATCAAATGTATATTATTGGATTTGATACCCTTCCCGAAACACTTGATTACATGAAGAAGGGAGTCATTCAAGCAACTGTTGTTCAAGAGCCCTATCAGATGGGATATGGTGCAGTTAAAATGATGATTGACATAATTAATGGGAAAAAAGTGCCTTCCATAGTCCATACTGATACTAGAATTATGCGGGTAAAGGATTTAATAGCAAACGAACTAGGCCGAAAGGAAGACAATCAATAGTGTTATTCCGGATACGATCAAAATTACTTCTCTATTTCATAGTCCTTGTGGTTTTATTAACATCAGTAGGATTCTTTTTTTATAAAAGTAGTGAAAAACTGATGAGTGAATATGATAAAGGTTTTGAAAGGTTTCTCTTGTTAAATGACATTTATCAAACATCGAATCTAATTACACAAACGCTTCATGCATATATATTGGATAAGGAAGACCGTTATTTAGATGATTATCTAAAGGCAAATATAAGGCTTATTAAGGATCAAAGTGATCTCAATAAAACGATGAACACAAATGACATTACTCTCATTAATTATAAAAATATGATTGATAGTCTTTTACATGAAAGTGATGAAACAGTTGATTATTTCCAAAAGGATGATATTAATCAGTACTCCAACCATTATAATGAAGTATTAAAAATTGCTGATTTTCTACAAGAAAGCACTCTTGCATTATTAAATAATAAACTGACAGACTACCAAAAATTCTATAATCAAATGGAGTCTGAAAATTATTATTATAAACTTATGTCGTTATTCCTTCTTGCAGCTGCTTTTTTCTTAAGCACTTTATTGGCATTTTGGATTTCAGGAGGAATTACGAAACCAATTAGTATGTTATCAGAGGCAGCAAAACAAATTTCAAAGGGTAATCTTTCAGGAAATGATATAAAGGTAAAAACAAACGATGAACTAAGGCTGCTTGCAGCAACATTTAACCAAATGCGCAGGAACCTAAGACGCTTGGTTAAAGAAATTAAACATAAGTCTGAATTAGACAAGCTTCTAAAAGAATTAGAGTTAAAAAGCCTTCAAAACCAAATTAATCCTCATTTCTTGTTTAATACTTTGAATACAGTTTCAAAAATGGCTTATTTGGAAAATGCAGAACAAACTTCAAGACTGATTGTAGCCATTGCTGCGATGCTTAGGTATAATCTTGGGGATTTAGATAAGCCATCCACTTTGAGGGATGAGGTTAGAATTGTACAGGAGTATTTTTATATTCAGCAGACGAGATTTGGTGAAAGAATTCAATTCGTTACGGAAATACAAGATGACTGTTTAGACATCGAAATCCCACGATTAATCTTACAGCCGCTTATCGAAAATGCCTTTATACATGGGGTGGAATCTTACGAAGAAAATGCAGAAATTCGGTTACACATTTACCGAAAAGAAAACCAAATTTTTATAGAAATCATAGATAATGGGGACGGAATGGACGAAATGACGAAGAAAAGGCTTCTCCAGTATATGGAGGGCGTTTCAGAAAATGATGAATTTGAGCATGAAAAGTCAAAGGGTCATTCAACGGGAATTGGAGTAAGAAATGTAGTTAGAAGAATGCAGCTCTTTTACCATCGGAACAACATTATTGAAATCGATTCAGAATTAAAAAAAGGAACTAATTTTAGACTGAAGATTCCAGAGGTTGCATAGGGGGAAGAGAAATTGTTGAAGATTCTAATTGTAGATGATGAGGTAATTGAACGAAAGGCGTTAGCGAAAATCGTCACTCGTTTCTTGAAAAATATTAAAGTGATTGGTGAAGCACCAAATGGGAGGAAAGCAATTGAAATGGCTAAAGAACATAAGCCTGATATTATTTTTATGGATATAAAAATGCCAGGTGTTGATGGTGTTCAAGCTGTAAAAGAAATTACCAAGATAGAGCCTAAAACACGATTTATTATTTTTTCTGCTTTTAATACATTCGAATATGCAAAAGAAGTAATGCAGCAGGGTGTGAAGGAGTATATCTTAAAGCCTAGCAGTAAAGAAGATATTTTATCAAGTATCCAACGCGTTTCGGATGAAATCTTAGAGGAACGTAAACAAAAAGAAGAACAGAAAAGCTTGAAAGAAAATTTAGACCGGGCAGTTTCCATTGCCCAAAAGGAATGGGTATCTTCCCTATTAATGAATCAGGTGCAAGATATATCCTTTGAGGAATGGAGCCAGCTTTTAGGAGTTGAGATTACTTGTGGATACATTATGCTTTTTTTTCTTCAGCCAAAGGATTCAGCGGAAATTTCAGCGAATGAAAAGCAATTATGGAATACGTGGCTTAAGGAAAATCTTAAATTAATAGTGAAAAAACAAGAGGTTATCGTTGGTCCTATAACAGATAATCAAATCCCTGTTTTGTTTCTCAATAAAAAGAACACGGAAAAATTTCACTTTAAGAAAAGTGTACAAAGTCTGCTCGATAAACTACTCAGCAATTTCCGAGAGAAAGGCTTCAATGCAGTATTAAAAATTGGAATTGGTTTTCCTTATTATCATGCAAATGAGCTTAATCAATCCTTTCATGAGGCCGTAGCAGCTATGCAACAGATAGTAAGTATACCTAATCGTAAATATTTATTTGGTGATCAATTAGGATTTACAGAAATTCTTTCCTCAACAGGTATTCATGTGGTAGAAAAAAAACTTCTTGATGCTATACGTCAAGGGGACATAAATCAAGTTTTGGTCTTTTTCGAGGCATTTGTAGCCGAGTTAACCGTACACCAAAATGTAGATGGACTAATTGTGAAGAAATCATTTGATGAATTATTTATCCTTATTTCAAGGATGCTGCATGAATTAGGAATAAACTACCGGCATATGGTGATTGTTGGTGAATCTGAAGATATTAGTGGAATTGTTGAAAAGGAAAAATCTCAAATACTAGCTGCGGTTCAGCATGTCCAAGTATGGCGAAACAATCAGGCAAAAGGAATGCTGTACAAGGCAAAAGAATATATAGAAGTACATTATGCAGATTCCGTTACCTTAGAATCTGTAGCTGAATATGTAGGTCTAAGTCCGTTCTATTTTAGCAAGTTATTTAAAGATCGGTTTGGTATGACATTTGTTGATTATTTAACCGACATTAGGATTCGCCACGCGAAGCTAGATTTGGTGGATCAAGGTAAAAGTCTTAAAGAAATTTGTTTTTCAATTGGATATAAGGACCCGAACTATTTTAGCAGGGTGTTTAAAAAGCTGACAGGGTTATCGCCAACTGAATTTCGAAGAACAACAATTGGTTAGGCAGGACAAGAATCATTTATTGTTTTTAAATTTCCAATATTACATAAATATTTCAAGTATGGCAAAATACTCTAGAATATCATAAATTAGTGCTATAGTTTTGACCTATTGAAATGGTCCCTCCCATGATACCATTTTTGTAAAGGCTTACATCTAGTGAACTATAAACGCTGGACCTCAAGTCTTTATAAAAAAGGTAAAGGGAGAATGATATGATGTTGAAAAAGAAAAAAGGTCTTTTCTTATCGTTAACAATTGCTTCTAGTATTCTACTAGCTGCTGGATGCAGTAGTACAACAGGCGGTTCTTCCGCAAATGGTAAAAGTGGTAAACTACCGGCAGTAGGGGCAACCATTTATAAATTTGATGATAACTTTATGTCATATGTACGTCGTTCAATGCAGGATGAAGCAAATGGGAAAGTAAATCTAATGCTGAATGATTCACAGAATGACCAAGCAAAACAGAATGACCAAGTAGATACGTTGATCGCTAAAGGAGCTAAATCTCTTGCGATTAACCTAGTTGATCCAAAGGCAGCACAAACGATTATCGATAAAGCAAAGCCAAAAAATATCCCTGTAATCTTCTTTAATAAAGAACCAGATGCAAGTGTATTAAAAGGTTATGATAAAGCTTACTATGTTGGAACAACCTCCGCTGAATCAGGAATTCTTCAAGGTGAAATGATTGCAAAAGCATGGGAAGCAAATAAGGATAAATGGGATAAAAACCATGACGGCAAAATTCAATATGTATTACTAAAAGGTGAACCTGGACACCCAGATGCTGAAGCACGTACCAAATATGTTATTGAAACTCTTAAACAAAAGGGTATAGGTGTTGAAGAATTAGCAATGGATACTGCTATGTGGGATGCTACAAAGGCTACAGAAAAAATGGATGCTTGGATTTCTAAATACCAAGATAAAATTGAATTTGTAATTTGTAACAATGACGGAATGGCTTTAGGTGCAATTTCCTCCCTTGAAAAGGCTGGATACTTCACTGGTGACAAATACATGCCTGTTGTAGGCGTTGACGCTATTCCAGAAGCACTTGATATGATTAAAAGCGGTAAAATGGTTGGTTCTATCCTGAACGATGCGAAAAACCAAGGTAAAGCAACTGTTGACCTTGCAACAAATGCAGCTAAAGGTAAGGATGTTTTAGCTGGAACACAGTGGAAATTAGACGATTCTAAAGCTGTTCGTGTACCATACGTTATCGTTACAAAGGATAACATTCAAGTTGGCGAAGACGCTTATAAATAAGAAAAGATGAACCACCTATCTATAGGGAAAAGACCAAAATAATTTTAAAAAATATGGGAAGCACAAATAAGTTTTTTGTGCCTCTCATATTTTTTCAATGGTTTGACAAGGAGGCTTGCTCATGTCAGGATCAAGTACCACTCATTTACTAGAAATGATTGATATTACAAAAAGATTTCCGGGTGTAGTTGCTTTACAAAATGTTTCTTTAAAAGTGAAGCCTGGGACAGTACATGCTTTAATGGGCGAAAATGGAGCAGGAAAATCAACCTTGATGAAATGCCTTTTTGGTATTTACGCAATGGATGAAGGAAAGATTCTATTAAATGGACAAGAGGTTCAATTTGTTAACTCCAAACAAGCACTTGAAAATGGAGTTTCTATGGTACACCAAGAGCTTAACCAGGTGCGCCAGCAAAACGTTATGGATAATCTTTGGCTTGGCCGTTATCCTAGAAAAGGTATATTCATAGATGAAAAGAAAATGTACGAAGACACTGTTGCAATATTTAAAAGCCTTGATATCAATATCAATCCGCGAAGCAAGGTTAGTACCTTATCTGTTTCAGAAATGCAAATGGTAGAAATAGCAAAAGCAGTCTCCTATAATTCGAAACTTATTGTAATGGATGAACCAACCTCTTCATTAACGGAAACGGAGGTAAACCATCTATTTAAAATTATCCGAAAACTTCAAAGTGAGAATGTTGCGATCATCTACATTTCCCATAAAATGGAGGAGATTTTAAAAATTTCGGATGAAGTAACGATTATGCGTGATGGTCAATACATTGCCACAAAAAGTGCATCAGGATTAACAACAGATGAAATAATCAAGCTAATGGTTGGCCGGGATTTATCCCAACGCTTCCCAACAAAAAATAATAAGCCTGGAGAACTCATTTTAAAGGTCTCTAATTTAACTGCGGAAACACAACCATCCTTCATAGATATTAATTTTGAACTAAAAAAAGGTGAAATTTTAGGAATTGCCGGTTTAGTTGGATCAAAAAGAACAGAAGTGGTTGAAGCATTATTTGGAGTCAGGGCAATAAAGTCAGGGACACTTGAACTGAATGGAAAAGAAATTCAAAATCATTCACCACAGCATGCCATTAAGAATGGATTTGCTCTTGTAACAGAGGAAAGAAGATCCACAGGTATTTATCCTGAATTAAGCATCAGCTTTAACTCCATCATAGCGAATTTAAGGCAGTATAAAACAAAAGGTGTCTTTTTATCTGATAAGAAAGTTTTTAATGATACAAAGTGGGTAATAGATTCTATGAAGGTCAAAACGCCTTCACAAAAAACAACAATTGGCAGTCTTTCTGGAGGAAACCAACAAAAGGTGATTATCGGAAGGTGGCTGTTAACAAGACCAGACATCTTTTTGCTTGATGAACCAACAAGAGGTATAGATGTCGGGGCGAAATTTGAGATTTACCAGCTAATTAACCAATTAGCTGCTGAAGGAAAAGGAATTATCATGATTTCATCTGAAATGCCAGAGCTGTTGGGCGTTACAGATAGAATTCTTGTAATGAGTAATGGCAGGGCTGCTGGAATTGTTGAAACAGAAAAAACCTCACAAGAAGAAATTATGCGATTGGCAGCAATGTAATAGGAGGAGTGGAAATGAATAATCAGTTTTTAAAAAAGGCCAGTATCTCAAAATGGCTTTTGGATAATGTAATTTATGTTTTTTTAATATTGCTTTTAATTGGAATTGTAATCGCTTCTCCTGACTTTTTATCTATTACTAACTTTATTAATATTTTAAGCCAGTCATCATCACGTATTATTATTGCTCTTGGGATGGCAGGAATTCTAATTACAGCTGGAACAGACCTTTCGGCTGGGCGTATGGTTGGTCTTGCTGCAGTTATATCAGCATCACTATTACAAGCTACAGATTATGCTTATAGGATGTATCCGCATTTACCACATTTACCATTGTTTGTACCTATTTTAGTTGCAATGGCTGCAACAGGAATGATTGGTGTTATAAATGGTATTATCGTTTCAAAGTTAAATGTTCCTCCCTTTATAGCAACATTGGGTATGATGATTACGGTTTATGGATTAACCTCCATCTACTTCGACCGCCCTCCATATGGTGCGGCTCCAATAGGCGGGTTAAATAAAAGCTTTATAACCTTTGCACAGCGTGGTATTCCCATTGGTCAATATGAGGTACCTTATCTAGTAATATACGCTATCCTTGCTACTATATTAATCTGGATTATCTGGAATAAAACCCAGCTAGGAAAAAATATGTATGCAATTGGTGGAAACCCTGAAGCAGCGAAAGTTTCAGGAGTTAATGTGGCAAAAAATATTATTATCATTTATTTAATAGCAGGTCTTTTATACGGGTTCTCTGGGACTCTTGAGGCTGGCCGTGTTGGAAGTGCAACCAATAATACCGGAAACATGTATGAGCTTGATGCAATCGCAGCTTGCGTAGTCGGCGGTGTATCATTATCAGGTGGTATAGGAACTGTTTCTGGTGTCATTACAGGGGTCCTTATTTTCCAAATTATTAACTATGGTCTTGCCTTCCTCGGAATCAGCCCTTATATTCAATTTATTGTAAAAGGTGCCATCATTGTCATCGCAGTAGCCTTTGATATGAGAAAACACGCAAAGAAACGATAATAATTTTAGAGCAGGGTGAAATCATCCTGCTTTTCTTCATATATTAAAACTGCTGTTAAATTGCTTGACTCCCTATCTTTATGGGAATATTCTCTAATTAATATGTTTTTTGTCTGTGGATTAGGGGAGGGAACTTGAAAGGCAAGGTTAAAATCATAACAGCAATGCTAATTTGGGGCAGTATTGGTATTTTTGTAAAGCAAATTCATCTTACATCAAGTGAAGTTGCCCTTTTAAGAGGTATAATTGGGAGTTTATTTTTAATTGTGGCCAGTTTTTTAGTAAAATTAAAGCCTTCCATGGTGTCGATAAAAAATAATATTGTCCTTTTACTTGTTTCTGGGGCGGCGATCGGCTTTAATTGGATATTTTTATTTGAATCATATCGATATACGACTATTTCAAATGCAACGTTAAGTTATTATTTCGCACCGGTCTTTGTGATGGCTTTAGCCCCGTTTATCCTCAAGGAAAAATTAACACCTGTAAAAGTTGGATGTATGATTATGGCAATGGTGGGCCTGTTTTTGGTGGTGAAAGTAGGGGGAGATAATGGAAACGGAAACTACCATCATGCAATTGGTGTACTTTATGGACTAACAGCAGCTATTCTATATGCCAGTGTTATTCTAATGAATAAATTCATCAAAAATCTTTCAGGCTTTGAAACCACATTAGTTCAATTAGTTGTAGCCTCTCTAGTCCTTTTACCTTATGTATATATAAAGGATGGACTAGATTTTTCAGGAATTAAAATAGAGTCTGTTATGTTTATTCTTATTATTGGCATTATCCATACAGGTATTGCCTACTTCCTATATTTCACTTCATTAAAAGAACTTCAAGGACAGACAATTGCCGTGCTAAGTTACATTGATCCAATATCGGCAGTAATCATGGCTGCGGTATTCCTTGGAGAAGGAATGAGCTTTGTTCAGATGATAGGAGGTATTCTTATCCTCGGCTCAACTTTTCTTAGTGAAAAATTGGAAGTGAACGTCAGGGCTTTAAAAAAGAGAAATGCTTAAACTTAATCTATGAAAATGCTTACAAAACTCCTTGTTTTTTTAAAATGTTGATGCTATTATTATCTTAATGTTAATAATGAATCACATGTTACTGATACGATCAGGCATAGTGGTAGAATAAATGGCCTTTGAAGCTGTTTGTTATACCTCTATGCCTTTTTTGATTACTTTTTTGATTAAAAGGTCATTAATTTTCAAAAAACTTATAATCATTTATTGATAGTGTTTTTTTACTACATTCTTAATAAGGTAAGGGAGTTATAAAGTATGTTTTTTAATCTATTTAAGAAGGCAAAATTACAGATTATCGCACCAATAGATGGAAAGATTATACCAATTGAAGAGGTTCCAGATCCAGTGTTCAATCAAAAGATGATGGGCGTAGGGGTGGCGATTATTCCCTCAAAAGGAGATATACAGGCCCCTGTCAGTGGAACGATTATTCAAGTGGCTCCTACCAAGCATGCAGTAGGTATTTTAGCTGAAGATGGAAGTGAAATTCTTATACATGTTGGATTGGAAACTGTTTCTTTAAAAGGGGAAGGGTTTAATGTTTTAGTCAAACAAGGAGAAAAGGTTTCTGTTGGGCAGTCTTTATTAGAAGTGAATTGGGATTACATTCAAACACATGCTAAAAGTATTGTTACCCCAATTGTTATTACAAATAGCCATGGAAGTGATAAAAAGTATACCTTCACGGAGGAAAAGGAAGGAAAACAAGGAAAAACAGTTATTATGACAGCTTCCATGTAGTGGCACACTATTTATTAATAGTGATAAACAAGGAGACTTCCGATGAAAATAACAAAAATTTTAAATAACAATGCAGTTGTTGTGATGGATCGGAATGGACAGGAGAAAGTGGCTATTGGTACTGGCATTGCTTTTCAAAAAAGAAAGAATGATATTGTGAACCCAAATAGGGTTGAAAAGCTTTTTGTGATGAAAGAAAATGAAAAGCTTCAACTCCTTTTGAACCGAATTCCTGAGGAACACTTTACCATTTCAGAAGAAATCATTACGTATGCTGAGGAGTATATGGGTTCTAAATTAAATGAACACATCCATATAGCTCTCACTGACCATCTATCCTATGCCATTGAAAGAGTAAGAGATGAAATTTATTTAAAAAATAAACTTTTAAATGAAATTAAGGTTTTGTACTATAAAGAATTTGAAATAGGCCTTTGGGCTATAAAACATATAAAAGAAAAGCTTGGTATTGAGATGCCGGTAGATGAAGCAGCCTATATCGCTTTACACGTTCATACAATGAAACTACAAGGAGGTGATTTACGACAAACAGTTAAACAAACCACCATTATAAGTGACATGGTTGAGATGATTATGGAATTTTTAGGGATTCATTCATTGAAAGAAGATGATATCTCTTACCAAAGGCTTATTACTCATTTGCGTTTTGCATTAGTAAGGGCAAGCACCAATGAGATTCATACGATGGATGATGAAATGCTGGAGATGATCCAAAAGAAATTTTCTATTTCTTATGATTGTTCTAAAAAAATTGCTAAACGATTAATCTCATCTTATGGAATTACCCTGCCAGAGCATGAATTAGGGTATATTACCTTACACGTTGAAAGGCTAAGAAAACAAATAGGTTGATCAAGTATTTTACTTTTTCAATAGACCATCTTACATAGAAACTGAAAGGGGGGATTATTGGAGAATCTTTTATTTACTTCTTGCTTCTGGACGGAGCTATTTTAAAGTATTGGCTCAAAATTAATTTTGAAATTATATTATTAAACTATTACTCTGAACCATACTTTAATAGCTTAATGGAATCCAAAGTTTTTAGATAAAAAATTTAGGGGGAATAAAAAAATGATGAAATATCTACAGCGAATTGGTCGCTCACTGATGTTGCCAGTTGCAGTATTGCCTGCCGCAGCTATTTTAATGGGTATAGGATATTGGATTGACCCATCTGGTTGGGGTGGAGGAAGCCCATTAGCCGCTTTCTTAATAAAAGCTGGTTCTTCTATTATAGATAATATTCCAATGCTATTTGCAATTGGTATTGCATTAGGGATGGCAAAACAAAAAGATGGCTCTGCTGCATTAAGTGGTCTGGTTGCTTATCTTGTTGTTACCACTTTGCTTTCCCCGGCATCAGTAGGAATGCTTAAACATATTGATGTAACAAAGGTAGATCCTGCTTTTGGAAAGATTGGTAATGCCTTTGTTGGTATTATTTCCGGTATTATTGCTTCCCAAATGTATAATCGCTTTAGTCATGTTAAATTGCCAGATGCTTTAGCGTTCTTTAGTGGGAAACGCTTAGTCCCAATTATGACAGCGGTTTCAATGCTTGTTGTATCTGCTGTATTATTCTTTGCTTGGCCAGTAATCTTTACTGGATTAGTAAACTTTGCAGAAGGAATTAGTAAATTAGGTTTTGTTGGGGCAGGCATATACGGCTTCTTCAACCGTTTGCTAATCCCAATAGGATTACACCATGCCTTAAATGCTGTATTCTGGTTTGATACTGCTGGTATCAATGATATCGGTAATTTCTGGGCAGGTAAGGGTGTAAAAGGTGTTACCGGAATGTATCAAGCAGGTTTCTTCCCAATTATGATGTTTGGTTTACCTGCTGCTGGTTTAGCAATGTACCATACTGCTAAAGATAAAAAGAAAAAAACAGTTGCATCATTAATGTTAGCTGCTGGTTTTGCTTCATTCTTCACAGGAGTTACGGAACCAATTGAATTTGCATTCATGTTTGTAGCACCAGCACTTTATGTTGTTCATGCTGCCTTAACAGGTATTTCACTTGCCATTGCTGCAGCATTCCATTGGACGGCAGGCTTCGGCTTCAGTGCTGGTTTAATTGACTTTGCATTAAGTTCAAGATTGCCAATTGCAAATCAACCCTATATGTTAATTGTTCAAGGTCTTGTATTTGCAGTCATTTACTATTTCTTATTCCGTTTCTTAATTACGAAATTTAATTTAATGACTCCAGGTAGAGAAGAAGACGATGAAGAAGCATTTGAAGGTGGTGAAGTAGGGGATAATAAATTTGTAGTAATGGCTGCAAAAATTTATGAAGCATTAGGCGGAGATGCAAACGTAACCTCTGTTGAAAACTGTGTTACTCGTTTAAGAGTAGAGGTAAAGGATATGAATGTAGTGGATAAGAATAAAATTAAATCCACAGGAGTTCCTGGAATTAATGTTGTAGGTCCTCAAAGCATTCAGGTTATTGTTGGAACAAATGTACAATTTGTTGCAGACGAAGTTGAAAAGATTCGCAAACATAAATAATTGAATGAAGAAAGAAAGCCTAACCTGGTCCCCGGGTTAGGCTTTCACTTTAGGATAAATGTGGCAGAACGAATCCCCCATAAAGAAATGCGGCAACAATGATAAAAGCAGGATGTATTTTAAACTTTACAATCGTTACAAGGGCAACGATTCCAATGATAATCGATTGAAGAGGTCCGATGGAATGAATGGAATCTGATGACATCTTCCAGGTTAAGGCTAGCATCATGATGGCGATTACAGGCTGTACTAATAAAGTCATTCCTTTAACAACAACGGACCCACGATGCTTTTGTAATATTTTAAGTAATAAAATTAAAGCAGTTGCAGATGGAGCGATTGTGGCGAATAAGGCAATCATCACTCCCCACCAGCCAGAAATTTGATATCCAACATATGCTGCTATATTGGTTGAAATAGGACCAGGGAGTGAATTGCCTAGAGCTAGCATTTGGGAAAATTCAGCATTTGTTAACCATTTATAATGGGTTACAATTTGATCATACATTAAAGGAATAGACGCTGGGCCTCCACCATATCCTAAAAGGTTTGCGATAAAGAATCCTAAGAAAAGTTGGAATAATGCGATCAAGTCCTATTTCCCCCTTTCATTTAAAAACTTGTTTCTCAGTTTGAAATGGAAGGCTCCATAAACAAGAAATAGGAAAATAACAATTGCAGGTTGAATTGAGATAACATTTAGCATAATAAAGGAAAGAACTAATACTATAATTCCTACTATAATTCCAAGCCCCTTTATAGCTTTTGCACCAAATTCATATGCCATTTGTCCAAGCATCACAGCCACAACAGGCATCACAGCCCCAATAATGTCCTTAAAAGACTTTGAAAACTCTAGAACATGGACAATTGAAAGCAAAGCAACAGTTGCAATGACAGTGGGGAGTATATGTGCCAAAATACTAATCACTGCTCCAATGGCTCCTTTTTCCTTATACCCTAAATAGGCAGCCATTTTGGGAGCAATAGGGCCTGGCAGTGCATTAGCTATCGCAAGAATTTCCCCAAATTCCTCATCTTCAACCCAATGATAACGGGTCACTGATTCATAACGAAACAATGGAATAACAGAAGGGCCCCCGCCAAATCCGAGTATTCCAACGCGTCCCATTGCAATAATTAAATCCTTATATGTTGACGACAAACTGTTCCCCCCATTCCTAAAGTTTCATCCCCATACGGCTCTTATAGCGTTTTATTAAGATTTGACAATCGACACTTACTACACCTTTTAAAGGATAAAGTTTTTTTGTTAAAAATTGTTCCATTTCTTGATTGTTAGCAAAAATGCCGTGCATATGTAGTTTGCTTGGTCCAGTCATATGATATAAGCTCGTAACAGCAGATTCCTCCATTAGCTCTTCTGCAACTTTTTCAATGAATTGAGGTTCAACTTCCACATTAAAAAAAGCAGAAACATGAATCCCTACTTTTACCGGATTAATAACGGCAGTAAACCTCTCAATCACACCTACGTCAATTAAATGGTTAATTCTTGATTGAATGGCGACGCGGGATAAGTTAAGCTGTTTTCCAATTTCCGTATACGAAGTACGACCATTTTCATGCAGGATCGAAATAATCCTTTTATCTACTTCATCAATGGTTAAATTGGGAATTTGATAGTCATTCGTCATAGGTTTCACCTCTTTCTCTTTCAATTCGTAACTATATTCCAATTTTAACATTCAATTTGTATTTAAAAAACAAAAAAGTATTACGATTTTTTGTGAATGATCCTGAGGGGAAAATACCGAGACAAAATGCAAAAAAAAGGTGTAAAACCTAAATGGCTTTACATCTTATGATTGTCGAGAAAGGGCTCCGAGCAAACCTCTCAGTGCCCGAAAACCTTTTTAAAATGAGGAAAAAAAGGCTCAATCGCCACAACTCAAAGGAGAAAAGAGAGTGAGTAGGAGAGAAAAAGGTACAATCGCCACAACTCAAAGGAGAAAAGAGAGTGAGTTGAGGAGAAAA
>JAUZPL010000073.1 GCA_030705955.1 Bacillota bacterium
AGCAGAGGGGACTTCCCTCTGCTTTAGAACATTATCTAAAAGTACACACTGTAATATAAATTGAACCGCCGTATACGGAACCGTACGTACGGTGGTGTGAGAGGGGCGAAAATAATCAATTTATTTTCCCTCTACTCGATTTCAACGGGTGGAAAATGACTTTCATGAAGCAAAAGATAAATATGTTAAAGTCTACGGGGAACGAGTAGACCTTCCTTCCATAGAACCTATCTATTTTGAAAAAGATGATGTTAGTATTTTATCTTCCTTAGAACTTTTAAAAGAAGTTGAGGGGCTTCCTAAAGAGTTTATTGTATTGTGGACTGATTTTAATTATTGGATTGTGTTAGATTATCGAGATAGAAAAAATAACTCTTCAGTAGTATATATAGCTGAAAATTTCTCAGCTTCAAGTCACGAAAAAAAGGAATGGGAATTTATCAAAATAGCTGATAGCTTTGATGGATTTCTAAAGAAATTATTCCGTTAATTCTTCAACTACGGGGAATTCCTTTATTAAGGGGATGCCGTGATGCGATGTTTAAAAGAGTTTGATTAAAACCAAGGAGTGTTTTTTGTGAAAATTGGTAAAATAGAATTACTCGTATTTTTTAATTAAATCTTACAATAACGTACCAGTAAACGTATTCGGTCCAAACTTGGCTCAATAAAAAAATATTTATTAATTTTGACATAAAGTTGGTAATTGAAAAACAAAATTGGTTACTCCTTATCTCAATGCTTTAAGACCTGATTTAATATTTTTTGGATCAGGTCTTTTATTTAAAAGACTCCTGTGCGCCTAATTCTTGTTGTTTAGACCCAAATGTGTAAACAAATGATTCGTTGTTTACACTGGCTTACCGACTGATATTGGAGGATTTTTTTATGGAAGTATAATCCAAAATAATAAACAATTAAAAAATATGTAGCAATTGTATGGAATGATTTGTACGTATGACTTTTTTAGTGTACTGGTTTGCGAATAGCGATTGCAACTTTTCGGTTCAATCGAATGATAACGTATTTTTGCTTGAAACAGCAGGAAACAAACAATTCTATTCCCAGGAAGAATTGAAGATTGCTGTGAAACGTGAAAAAGGATTACACCATACTCCCGCTTAAGAAGTCCTTTTAAATTTACTCATGGAAAACAATAAAGCAACTCTGCAGACAGAGTTGCCTTCATTCTTCCCAATTTTTCGATTCTGAAATTTTATCTCCTGATTCAGCGTCAATGACAACCATTTTTCTCTTTCCATTCTGAGAAACGGATACAAAGACATATACTTGCCTTTTGGGATGGAAATCAGGGTCATTAATCCTAACTTCCCCATATTTAGCAGCACGAGTTAAAATAGTATTCACATTTTCAAAACTAGCTTTTTCACGAATGTTGAGCTTTGCGTTTTTAAATTCGACATATTCCTTTTTATCCAGCGAACGATAAAGGGAATCGGCATCTTTAAAATTCTTATCTGAATTATCCTCGTAATACATTCCTCTAGGTTCTTTGGTAAAAAACATCCAATTTACGACTTTAATCAATTCCTTTTTGGTCGGCTTATACTTTTTATCATCTCCCAATAGCCTTACGTTGTATTGCATGTTATCAGACAGAAAGATCAATTCATAACCAGTTGGTATTTTTCCGAGGAAACCTTTAAAGTCTTTTTTTAACTCAACTGGTTTATACATATTTCCTTTTGGCAAAATAATTTCTCCGGCGGTCGGTTCTGCTTGGATTTCCAGTTCGCCTTCTATCTCTTTATTTTCATATTGTAAGAGTAACTCCTCCCCTGTTACTTTTCCATTGACGTGGGTCATTTTAAAGGGAAAATGCATAGGAACAAGTATTTGTTTGTTAAATTTTTCTCTATATTCTTTTGTGACAATGAGCTCATTCATATGTGGATTTGCTACATCTGAAACCACTCTGATTTTTGAAAACTTGTTATTTTTTATGGATACTTCCCATATAAAAGCAATCCTTTCTACACATCCTCCAGGGCGATCATCAAGACATTCATCCCTGAAACGACCAATCATCACAACCGTGTTTTTATGTGGTGAAGGCAAGGTTTCAAGACCGCCAATCGGTGTATTTTCTCTAATTTCGGGGATTTTTAAGGATGGTTCTAAAAAAGAATTTAATTTTGATGCATCTTTTTCATATAGTGCTCTAGAAAATTCGCGGAAAAATCGATTATTTATTGATGTTTCTGCTTTCGTCGATATTGGCGCCCCGGGAACACTAATAACTAAAAATGCTAAAATTAATAACTTCATTTTCAATGCTTATCAGCTCCTTTATTTACTGTCCCCAAATTACTTTTCAAGTATGTTTTATGCAGGGGTTAAGGGAATACCAAGTAAAAGGAGTGTGCTCATGATTAAAAAGATAACTTCAAGCTGCTTTTTACTTTTATTGTTTTTCTCAAGTTGGGGAATTGCTGATGCAATGGACCGCGTGGTGTTAACCAGCGTGCAAACTGGAAGGGCGGAAACGAGAATTTACCTATTAGCAGATAAAAAAAGCTGGATGGACTATGAAAATTTCGTTATCCAAGTTGGCGAACAAGCACAAGGTATACTTTATCATTTCCCGGATTGGTATCATGGCAAATATGATGCTGAATTGCATTTTGTGGATGTAAGTGGTGACAAACAAAAAGACATTATTGTTGTATTGAATAATGATAAAGCCGGATTGGGAAAGCCAATAAAAGACCTCCACATTCTAAATCAACAGCATGACCTGCTTTTTAAGGAGGTTTTGATTGAACCAATCAGCACAGCACTAAATCGACTTACAAAAATCGAGCAACAGGGCAATGACGTGACCATTTATGCAGGAAGGGAAAAATATAAAATGGATGTTTCAAAGTATCATTTCGTAAATCCGCGCACACCCCACTTTGTCGTCGATACGATGGAGTATGCTATTGAAAGTGGAACATTAATAGGAATCGTTGGTACATATGTGGTAAGAGATGATTGGGTTCAGGGCGGTCTAATTGGGCGTTTGAAAATTAAATACAAATGGAATGGAAAAAGGTATATCGCTGAGACTACCACATTTAAACCAGTTATACCTGAACAATAAAAACTCGCTTATAAATGGCGAGTTTATTATTGTTCCCTATAGCATTACTTCACTTTTTGTTTAACTAAGTCTTGCAAATGTGGAGGAAGATCATATGATTCGAGATGCCCAAAATTCTTTAACTTAACTTGACCGGGTATTGTTGGCGCGATCTCGAACGTTAATCTGTCCTTTCCTACTGGGTTATGAGCTCCAAACACGGGTGTAATTTCTAATGTGATTAAAAAATGAAAGGTACGGAATCCACCAATTCTTTCTACCTTTACGATTTCAACTTCGTAGGGATACACCATTGTGGTTTCAGTGAAATATTTGGAATAGTAATTGCTCACTGCCTTATCGATTTCTGGACCTAATAAAAGCATTAAGATATCATTGACCATCATTTCTTTCGTATCTTGAGGAGGCTTTGTACTTTCATGTTTCCATCCCGTCAGAAGCCAATCAAAAAGCTCAACTGATTTCAATCTAATCTTTTGGTTATTTCGGGTAAGGATGACATCACCATCTGCCAGAGTACAAAATTTTGTATGATTTTGAACACGGCAGTCATAAGCAGGCTCTACTATAGCAACATCATCGTTTTTCATTTTTATTTTTAATACGGAAATCGGAGTTTTTTTATCAACTAGTTCAGATGTTTCTTTTACAGGGCTTGCTGTGTTTATCCATTCAATCACCTTTTGGATGACGAATGCTTCAATACCATCATTTTCATTAAAAGTACGCGTTCCTCCAGAAGTACGGTATATTTGCATAGAAGTAACATCCTCCCATTTCATTAGAACATTTGCCTTTACTGGTTGTACCGGGAGGGAAAATCCTGAAAAGACCAGGATTAGTATGACTAACTTTTTCATTCATTCTCACCACCATTGTAGTACTACAAATACTTTTTATTATTTTTCCTCATTTGGAAATCTTGATGATTGCCATTATTTTGTAATTAATTAATAAAAAAGCATTGACCATGATCCGCGCTTTGCGTAAATGATAGATTTAGTTATACGCTCACCATTTAAGTTGGAAGCACCTACCTCTAAAGGTGGGTTTTATTACGTTTTTTAAAAAGGGAACAGCAATAAAATAAAAAAAGAAGTCGAAAGGATGATTCATCTTGAAATCAAAACGAATAGTGATTCCTCTTTTTTTATTTTTTGTGTTAGGTTCTATAGCCACTCCAATGGTAAAAGCTGAAACTGACCTTTATAAATTGAAAACCTATATTCAAAACAAGTATGCGGGTCAAAAGCCAAAACTATGGGGGGAAAAAATCCCTGGGGTAATACTTAGATTACCTACAAACGAGAAAGTCATTGCCTTAACCTTTGATGCTTGTGGGGGTCCTAAAGGAAGCGGGTATGACGCTGAATTAATATACTACTTACGACAACATCATATTCCAGCTACTTTATTTATTAATTCGAGATGGATTGATGCAAATTATGAACGTTTCATGGCTTTATCGAAAATCCCACAATTTGAAATAGAAAATCATGGATATCTTCATAAGCCATTATCGGTAAATGGAAAATCAGCATGGGGTATAAAGGGTACATCAAGTCCTGCAGAAGTAGTAGATGAAGTCTATATGAATAAGTTGAAAATCACAAAATTGACAGGTCGGACACCGAAATTTTTCCGCCCAGGGACTGCCTACTTTGATGATATAGCAGTAAAGATTGTATATGAGGTAGGACAGAAACCCTTGAACTATGACATTTTGGGAGATGCGGGAGCTACCTTTAATCGGCAGCAGGTAAAGAATGCTCTTCTTTCCTCTAAGCATGGGTCTATTGTCATTATGCATATGAATCAACCAAAGGGGGATACATTTGAAGGTCTTAAAGATGCAATCCCCATCCTACAAAAACAAGGATATAAGTTTGTAAAATTGGAAGATTATATAAAATAAGCCTTGCTGTTTTGCAGGGCTTCTTTATAATTCATCTAACGTACGCAAAATTTGATTAATAAAATAAAAAAAGTAAAAGGAGTAGCCTACTCCTTTCTAGAATGAAGTTGTCAGCCACCTTCAATACAGGTTGTAGAGGAACTTCCAATAAAATTATTTAATTCAAGTAACAATTTATAAAGGACTTTCGTTTCAACTGTTGATTCTAACGTTGCCGCTGAAATGGGCACACCGTACTTACTAAAAACTTCATTTGTAGAATTCCAAACGTCAATAATTGCTTTAGACGACATAGTAGGTTGAATAACCAAAGGAACTCCTCCTTAACATCTTTTTATTCATTTTATCAATAAATGGTAGTTAATGAATAATAAAAGAGAAAGTGTAAACTGAACTAAAGAAGGAAAATGGGTGTTGAGAAGAGAAAAGGTAGTGAGGATAAATTATAGTATAAGTGTAGAGGAGAAAAAATGACTCAAAATGGGATTGTTTTAGTTGTTAGATAAAAAACTTCGAAATCTCTATGTAATAAAACAAATAGGAAATTGTCTTGTTAATAAGGATTTCCAGTAGTACTAAATCAGTGAGGTGGAGAAATTGAAAAACAAAGTAATTTTACTTGCTTCAGATCAGCTTGGCAAGGGAGAAACAGAACTAGGAGAAGGAATATTAGAAACCTTCTTTACCATTCTAAAGCAAAAGGAAGAACTGCCTGCGGCTGTTTTTTGCATGAACCGTGGTGTATTTACATTAACAGAAAGCTCGCTTGTTTCTCTCCAATTAAAGGAACTGGAAGAAAAGGGTATTGACGTTCTTGCTTGTAAAACGTGTGTTGACTTTTATGAGCTAAATGATAAGCTTGTAGCCGGAAAAATCAGCGGGATGTCCCAATTTATTGAGTTAGCCTCAAAATATGAAGTAATTACAATATCTTAAGTTTGAAGAGGTTTTCCTAAAGTTTGTCTTTCATCCATTTTTTTAAATGTATTTATAAGGTGGAGTTGTTTTATTCTTTTATAGGAAAGTTTGTAAATAATTCTAATGGTAACTTAAAATAATGAAAACGGATATAATAAACATCCAAGATAACGCGTTGAAGATTCAATCATAGTAGATTGAGTCTTTTTTTATATATCAAAAAGAAAGGATAAACTAAATTTGTTATTTTCTTAATACAAATAATTTTCACAAAATAATTTTTATTATATAATAGTAGTTATGAAGGAAAAATTTACAATTAAATCTGAGAAAGATATTCGTTTAGCCATAAATTCAACTCGTTTTATAGCAAAATCCCTTTTGTTTTCGGAAGTTGATTTACAAAAATTAATTGTAGCTGTTTCTGAGTTAACCCAAAATGTTCTTGATCATGCAGCAGGTATCGGGACTTATTCATATGAAAGCCTAGGAAAAACTGGAATTAAAATTGTCGTACAAGATTGTGGAGGGGGAATAAAACAGGTAGAAGAAATTTTAAAAGGAAAATCCGGTTTTCGTAAGAAGGGACTGGGGTTAGGATTAGCAGGTGCAAAAAGACTAATGGATGATTTCGAAATAGAATCTTCAGAAAAGGGGACTAAAATCATTGCAATTAAGTGGAGAAGTTGCTAGTAAAGGTAAACTGGAAAGAGACGATGTTACATTAGATCGCTTAGCAGCAGTGGGCCAAATTGCAGCTGGAATCGCTCATGAGGTTAGAAATCCACTAACAGCCGTTAAGGGATTCTTACAATTATTAAAAGCGGAACAACCGCACTCGTACTTAGACATTGCAGCAGTTGAACTAGAAAACGCACTCATTACCTTGCAAAACTTATTAAATGTGTCCAAGCCTGATTTTGTTAGTGAAGATTATTCATTGATCAATCTATGCTCTGAAATAGAATCAATCTTATACCTTTTTCAAGACCAGATTTATAAAATAGATATTAAGAAGAACTTTAAAAATACCGATGTAAAAATTTATGGTAAAAGAAATCAACTCAAAAAGGCCTTTTTTAATCTCCTCAAAAATGCCTTTGAAGCTATTTGTGACCATGGTACAGTTACTATCCAACACTATATTCAGAATAAAAATATAGTTGTATCCATAGAAGATACGGGTGTAGGCATACCGAAAGAAAAAATAGGGTTATTAGGCACCCCCTTTTTTACATCAAAAGATACTGGGACAGGCATGGGCTTGACCCAGGTTTACTCTACTATCTATGAACATAACGGAAAAATTGAAGTATCTAGTGATAATAATAATGGAACACACTTTAAAATATATTTTCCAATCGAAAAAATTGTAGATAATGGAGTGATTACCTTGCAAAATTTAATATACAATGAGAAACATAATTTTCAAGAGTTTTTTGCCATTAATCAAAATAGATTTAATGAATTAATTAAGGAAAATGGTAAAAATGTTTGGGAGACCTTAAAGGAAAGGGACGATATTGAAGAAAACTTTCTTATTAATTCAGTACATACAGTTGTTCAATTAATAAGTGAAAATGAAGAATACGCCATTCTAACGTATGCAAAAGAACAGGGGAAGAATTGGGCCAGGCTTAATTTGGATTTAATTCTAATTATGGAATGGTTTCAAATTTTACGTAAATTATATTGGGACTTTTTATTTAATTATCATTCACATAACTCTATAGATCAAAATAGCTTCTTTGAATTAGAAAGAAGAGTGAACTTTAATCTAGACACGTTATTAAAGCATTTTGTCTCTAGCTACTCAGAGTGTAAAAATCAACTAATACAAGCACAGAATGAGGTAATTGATGAATTAAATGTACCTATTATTCCTTTAAGTGAAACCATGGCTATACTTCCCATTATTGGAATGGTCGACACACGTCGTGCGAAGAAAATTCAAGAAAGTGTGTTATATCAAATTTATCAACAAAAAATAAAGCATGTCATCATTGATTTATCTGGCGTCGCTTATATGGATACAGCGGTATTGGGACATTTATTTAATATTGTAAATGGAATACGTATACAAGGGTGTAAATCTGTTTTGACTGGAATTCGCCCAGAAATAACAAATACCATCGTTGAATTAGGGATTGATTTGAATGAAAAGGTTGAAACAAAAGGGTCACTGCAGCAAGCCATTTATGATTATAATCAATTGATGAAATAATATTTATATATTTGAAACCTCTATATATCGGCTAAAAAGTCAACAACTACAAAGTGTTGGCTTTTTTTTGTCCATTTCGTGACAGAATTATAAAATTGGCAACAATCAAAATGACAAAATGCATTTTTGTATAAATTGATAAGAGTCTGTAAACGCTTTACTATTAAACTATGAACTAAATAAAAGATTGAAGGGGGAAACAAAATGAACCAAACGGTTAATAATAAATCAGATACAAAGGTGAAGATTCAACGTTTTGGTAGTTTCTTAAGTGGTATGGTATTACCAAACATTGGTGCATTCATTGCATGGGGACTTATAACAGCATTATTTATTCCTACTGGTTGGTGGCCAAACGCTGACTTTGCAAAATTAGTTGGACCAATGATTACGTATTTATTGCCATTATTAATTGGTTATACCGGTGGTAAAATGGTCCATGATGTTCGTGGTGGTGTAGTTGGTGCCACAGCTACTATTGGGGTTATCGTCGGAACGGATATTCCGATGTTCCTAGGGGCAATGATTATGGGACCTCTTGGTGGACTTCTTATTAAGTCATTTGATAAGGCAGTTCATGGAAAAATTAAATCTGGTTTTGAAATGCTTGTTAATAACTTCTCAGCTGGGATTATTGGTGGACTTTTAACTTTATTTGCCTTCAAAGGTGTAGGTCCAGTTGTTGAAGCAATCAGTAAAGTGTTGTCAGCTGGTGTTCAATTTATCGTAGATCATCACATCTTACCATTGGCAAACGTATTTATTGAGCCAGGAAAAGTATTATTCTTAAATAACGCAATTAACCATGGAATCTTAAGTCCGTTAGGTGTTGAACAAGCGGCACATACAGGAAAATCAATTCTTTTCATGTTAGAATCAAACCCTGGACCTGGTTTTGGACTATTACTTGCTTATATGTTATTTGGAAAAGGAACTGCAAAACAAACAGCACCAGGTGCAGCAATTATTCATTTCCTTGGCGGTATTCATGAAATTTACTTCCCATATATTTTGATGAAGCCATCTCTTATTTTGGCAACAATTGCTGGTGGCGTAAGTGGTACATTTACATTCAATCTTTTCCATGCAGGACTTGTAGCTGCTCCATCACCAGGTAGTATTTTTGCTTACATTGCAATGACACCAAAAGGTGGATATGTTGGAGTACTTGCAGGGGTTCTAGTTGCAACAGTCGTATCCTTCTTAGTAGCATCGTTAATTCTAAAAACAAGTAAGTCTACAGATGAGGATCTTTCTTCAGCAACAGCTAAGATGGAAGAAATGAAAGGGAAGAAGAGCAGTGTTGCCTCTGTATTAACTCAAGCTACTGCAGGAAAAGTAAACAAAGTTGTGTTTGCTTGTGATGCAGGTATGGGTTCAAGTGCAATGGGTGCCTCTATCTTAAGAAACAAAATGAAAAAAGCTGGTCTTGATATAACTGTCATTAACACAGCCATCAATAATCTTCCAATTGATGCTGATATCGTTGTTACACACCAGGATTTGACTGACAGAGCCATTGCCAAGCTTCCACAAGCAACACATGTGTCGGTGGAAAACTTCCTAAATAGCCCTAAGTATGATGAATTAGTAGAAAGCCTTAAAAAATAAAAATAATGCACAGAAAAAAGGCCCAGGAAACTTGACTGGGTCTTTTTATTATTTAAAAATGTCAACAATTAATGTGACGAATTTTATTTTTCCTCTTATTGTAGAAGGGTTTAAATCGTTTTAATATTAAACTGTTGGTATGGAATTAAATTTTGGCAACAATATAAACTTAAGGAAGGATCAGAAATAATTGATTCGGAGTGAACAAAATGTATATATCTGCAAGAGAAAGACAAATTCTTGAAATTTTGTTAACTGAAGAAAGCGAATTGACCGTTAAAGAACTTGCAGAAAAAATAGGAGTTAGCGGCCGGACTATTCACCGGGATTTGAAGAATGTCGAGGATATCCTTTCAGATTACCAATTAGCATTGCAAAAAAAATCCGGGGTAGGCATTCAGTTAACTGGAGAAAAAGAAAAAATCCATGAGCTTGAATTATTTTTATTTAATCACTCCTATAAAGAATATACACCAGATGAACGACAAACCATGATTTTCTGTTCCCTGTTAGAGTCAGACGGCCCTGTAAAGCTACTTGGGCTTGCAAATGATTTAAATGTAACGATTGCTACAATTAGTAATGATTTAACTAAATTAGAGGAACGACTTCAAAAGTTTGGGCTTATCCTCATCCGTAGAAGAGGGTATGGCGTTGAAATTGAAGGTCAAGAGGGAGCCAAAAGACAAGCAATGAGGAATATTATTTCCGAGCATCTAGATGAATCGGAAATTTTATCGATTGCAAAGGAAAGTATTCAACGAAGGTCTACTCAACAAATCAATACTATTTCAGAACGACTTTTAGGGTTAGTTGAAAAGAAGAAATTACTTATTGTTGAGAAGGTCATTGATTCAATTAGTCAGGAGTTCCCTTTTTCAATGGCGGATAGTGCATATATAGGATTAGTTGTTCATTTAGCGCTTGCCGTTGAACGAATCCAAAAAGGAGAAGGAATTACTATTGATCTTTCTTATTTAGAAAGTCATCAAACGACAAAGGAATATCGATTAGCAGAAAAAATTGTTCAACAATTAGAAGAAGTTTTTCAAATTCAGATACCAGAAGCGGAAATAGGGTATATTACCATGCATTTAAAAGGGGCAAAACTACGGCATGATAATGAATACCTAATGGAGACAGACAGTTTAGAGGCTGTTGTTAAAACAAAAAGTCTTATAAGATATATTGGGAATCAATTAGGGAAGGACTTATCGAGTAACCGATCTTTATTTGAAGGTTTGGTCTTACATTTAAAGCCTACCTTATATCGCTTGAAACAAAATATGGGTATAAGTAATCCATTGTTAGAAAAAATCAAAAATGATTACAATGATTTGTTTATGCTTACAAAGCAGGCTTGTATCCATGTATTTAAAGAATGTAAAGTACCAGATGAGGAAATTGGTTATCTTGTTATGCATTTTGGAGCAGCGGTTTTAGGCTATAGGGATGTTGAGGATATTAAGACATTAGTTATTTGTTCAAGTGGAATAGGAACGTCAAAAATGCTGGCAACAAGACTTCAAAAAGAATTCCCTGAGATGAGAGAAATTCGAAATGTGTCTGTAATGGAATTTAAGAAGATGGATATTCATGAGTACCAATTGATTATTTCTACCATTCCGATTCCTGAGTATCACTTAGACTATATTCTAGTGAGCCCTATTTTAACAAATGAAGAAATTGAAAGAATCCGAACATACTTACATGAAAAATTCCAATTGAAAAGTGTGCAGAAAAAATCAGATATCTCTATAAAGAATATCGCCAATAAAAAAAGCTCATTAAAGCTTGTTGAAGAAATGAAAATAATTCAAGAGTATACACAATCCATTTCTATTGTTCTAAAAGATTTTAAAATCAGTGCTTTTAATGGAAGTGTTTCCATTGATGATGTGTTAACATCTGCATGTCAAAGGTTATATGACATGAAAAAGATTGATAACATACAAGAGGTTGTTCTTTCTATAAAAGAACGAGAAAAGCTAAGCGGTCTGGGAATACCTTCAACAGAAATGGCGTTGTTCCATACTAGGACGGACCATATTTTAGAGCCTTCCTTTACGATCTCTGTACTCCCTAAGCCCATTAAGGTTTTAGGTATGGATCAGGAATTTATTAACATGAAGCATTTAGTTCTTTTGCTTTCACCGCAAAGAACCTCTGACCAAACATTAGAAGTGTTAAGCTTTTTAAGTACATTATTAATTGAAAGTGAAGAAAGTATTGCTGATTTCCAATCAATGGATGAAGAAACAATAGTATCTTTTCTTGCAGCAAGATTTGATCAATTTTTCAACGAGAAATTACTAGAACTAAGGAGTGTTTAATCATGTCAATTTTATCTAAGAAAAATATTCGTTTAAATGAAGTGATTGCTTCAAAGGAAGAGGCAATTCGATTAACAGGCAGTGTGCTTGTAAACCAAGGCTATGTGGATGAGAACTATATTGAAAAAATGCTTGAAAGAGAAGAATTAACCTCTACTTATATGGGTAATTTTGTTGCTATTCCACATGGAACAGAGGATTCTAAGAATTTTGTAAAAGAATCCGGAATTTCGGTTATTCAAGTCCCTAATGGGGTAGACTTTGGGAATGGGAATATGGTAAAACTTCTTTTTGGAATTGCTGGAAAAAACAATGAACACCTTGATATTCTTTCAAATATTGCGATTGTTTGCTCTGAAGAGGAAAACATTGAGAAGCTTGTCCAAGCAAAAACAGCGGAAGAAATCTTAACCATTTTCGAAGGGGTGAATTAATATGTTAGCCGTTCATTTTGGTGCAGGTAATATTGGGCGCGGGTTTATAGGTAACTTACTATATCATTCTAATTATGAAACATGTTTTGTTGATGTTAATAAAGAGATAGTTGATCTATTAAATGAGAGAAAAGAGTATACGGTTGTTTTGGCTGATCCTTCACAAGAAGAAATGGTGATCAAAAACGTGCATGCTATTAATAGCAGCTCTGACCCTGAGTTTGTGATGGAGACAATTGCTAAAGCAGATTTGGTTACAACGGCTGTTGGACCTAATATTCTACCAATCATTGCAGGTCTCATTGCTGGCGGGCTACGGAAACGTATTGAACAAAGCGAAAAACCACTTAATATTATTGCCTGTGAAAATATGATTGGAGGCAGCTCTTTATTAAAAGAAAAAGTATATGAAAAACTAACCGAAGACGAAAAAGAGCTATTTAATTCACGTTTTGGTTTCCCAGATGCAGCTGTAGACCGTATTGTTCCAAATCAAGTGAATGAAGATAAGTTAATGGTAAAAGTAGAGCCATTTTATGAATGGGTGGTAGAGGAGTCTAAGCTTGTTGGGGAAAAACCAGCAGTTAAGGGAATCACCTATGTACAAGAATTAGTTCCATACATTGAGCGCAAACTGTTTACAGTCAATACCGGGCACGCACTTGCTGCTTATTTTGGTTATCACTTTGGTATTGAGACCATTAATGAAGCAATGGATCAAAAAGAAATACGTGAGCTAGTGGAAGGAGCACTTAACGAAAGCGGAGCCTTTTTAGTAAAAAAATATAGCTTTGATGCAGAAGCACATCAAAACTATATTCAAAAGATTATTCACCGTTTCTCCAATTCCTATATTACAGATGAAGTAACAAGAGTGGGACGTTCTCCAATTCGTAAACTAGGTCCAAATGACCGCCTTGTGAGTCCAGCAAGACAATATATGGAATTGTTAGGTAGTGAACCTTCTTTCTTAATGAAAGGAATTGCAGCTGCACTTAGGTATGATTTTCAGGGTGATCAAGAGGCGGTACAGGTTCAATCTGTGATCCAAGAAAAAGGGCTGGAAGCAGCTATTGAGGAATTTACAAAACTTGATTCATCCTCCCCGTTATTTAGTGGAATTGTTAGGGAGTATAACCAATTAGAGAAATAAACTTGATGAGGGTGGCAGCACCCTCATTTTTTATGCAATATTTCTACTACTTTCCTTCATTCGTTCATTCAACATGGGTAAAATTTTATAAAAAATACTAACACCTATCATTCCAATACTTGCGATAAAAAGGGAAGTGAGGAACTTGTTCACATAACCGCTTATAAATAAAGAAATAGAACAAATCAGCATGGCCATATTAAAGGTTAGGCCAGAGATTGCCATGTATGAGCTTCTTGAGTTTTCAGGGGGCAGACCAGCCATGTAATTTTGCTGGACAGGTACACGAAGAACCTCGGCAACAGTTGCTAAAATCATCATACAAAGAAGAAGCCAAACATTATTCGAATAGGAAATAATAGAATACCCTATTACAAAAAAGAAGCAGCTAAAGAGAAGTGTTCTCGTGTCTTTCATCCTTGCTGCTATTTTTGTAGCGAATAAAGCTAAAAGTACCACAAGGATTGTATTCTCTGTCCTTAAGAAACCTACCATTTCAATTCCGCTAAATTCCCAAGAAAGAAAGTGTTCTACAGGCATTTCTTTGCTTAAACGGATACTAATATAGGTTGTTAATTGAAATTCCATTGAAAGCACAAAGATGCCTGCCAGGACAAAATATATAAATAACTTATCTTGAAATACTTCTTTATACTTATTAAACATTGTTCTAGCATGATGGATTATTGTTTTATCAGTTGAGGAAGAAGGAAAATAACTTTCCTCTACAAAAAAGGTAATAAGAGTCCATGTCACCATTGAGGCAACGGAAAGGCCAATCAATAGCTGAAAAAGATGTGTTTTAAAAAGGAAGCCCCCAAAAATTCCGCCAATAGCAATAGAAAGATTATTAGACCAATACATGATTGAATACATTGATTTTCTTTGATCAGGCGTACTTACATCAATTAGCATGGCCTGATTGGCTGGGCCGCCTAATCCCCAACAAATGCTATTAATCGTCATCATGAAGAAGGTTATGATAGCGGATTGAAACCAAGGAGAATTACAGAGCATCATAGTCAAAAATGCTAAAAGGCGAAGACTTTCTGAAAACACTATAATTTTTTTTCGACCAAAATGGTCCGAGAAATACCCCCCTAAAAAATTTATAGCAATTCCCACAAATACATTAATTAATAACAATCCTCCCGTTACTTTTGCTCCAAAATGGCTTGTAAGATAAATGGCCATAAAAGGGAAAATCATACTGCTAATGAAAGAACTTAAAAACGACTCAGCTAATCTAATTTTAATATTTTTATGAAAACTAAAAATGCTCATACTTCCCCACCTTTTATTGGGTCAAACTGACTGAATAGTTTATTTTTTGTAAATTAACTATACAATATAAGATGATAGACATCAATTTTTAATTTTTCCTACGTCCTCAGTGAGGGCAATTATTGAAGAAGTTTTGAATATTTGCTAGACTAAGTAGTCAGTTTAGATACCTAAGAGGAGCTGTTTTAGATGCCTAAGGTTTCAGAGGAATATAAAGAAAAAAGAAGGATTAGCATTCTCGAAAGTGCATTAAAATGCTTTGGAGAAAAAGGATATCATTTAACTACCATGGATGATATTGTTGCTTATTCTAATATGAGTAAGGGTTTGATTTATAACTACTTTAAAAGTAAGGAAGAGCTTTATATATCTTTAATGGAAGAACGAAGTAAAAAGACCCTTGAATTTATTCAATCACAGTTTGAACAAATTAAGACTGCCACAGAAAAAGTTAAAGAACTTTTTCGAATATACCAGGAGGCTTCCTTAACAGAAGAGTGGAGAAGCTTCATTCGGGTACACTTGGAATTCTGGATTTATTCTTCACGGAAAGAACATTTGCGGGAGTTGATGAATACAAGATATAAAAGTCAATTCCGAAACTTTTTAGCAGAAGTAATTGAACAAGGAAGGAACTCGGGTGAATTTAAACAGGACGTACAAGTCGAGGTTGTTGCCAGTCTTTTTTGGTCTTTTGTAGATGGGATTTGTCTCCATTATTCAGTGCTTTGGGAAGATTACGCTTATAAAGAACACTTTAAAGAAACAGAGAAAATGGTTCTGAATTATATTTTAGTTAAATAAGTAAGATAGGAAGTCAGTTAAATATGACTGGCTTTTTTATTGATTTTGAAAAATTTTCTATACATAGTAATAGTGATTACTCTATAATAAACTATATAGTCAGTTTTTTGAAAAGGGAGATGTTTTAATGGGGAGAACAGTTGAAAGTTTAACAAGTATAATTGATCAAAGTGATCTTCGTTATCTAAGGTGCTCTGAAGCGGATGAGGCCTTAGTCCATCAAGCTTTTCAAGACGGTTTTTCTGATTATATGCTCAAAATGGAAGTCTCAAAAGATGACTTTATAAAACGATTCTTTGGCCCAGAAGGTAATACGATGGAGCATTCATTTATTGCATTCTACAAACAAAAGCCTGTTGGTGTTATTCTTGGCGGTATAAAGAATTACGAATCAATAAGAACAATGAGATGTGGGGCATTAGCGATAAGCCCAAACTTCAGAGGGTTGGGCATTAGCCAGATGCTCTTTAAACTTCACAAGGAGGAAGCAATAAAACAAGGCTGTAAACAGCTCCTTCTGGAGGTTATTGTTGGTAATGATCGTGCAATAAACTTTTACACAAAGCTTGGCTATGAAAAAGTATATGATATTGTGTACTATTCAAATATTGAATTATCACAGTTAATAGAAAAGAAAATTTGGTCAGATGTTTTGATGAAGAAAATTAGTTTTAACGAATGTCTTTCTTTCCTGCAGAAATGGAACTATCATATTAATTGGCAAAACGATGTTGACTATTTAGCGAAGGCTGAAAATATTCATTATTATGCGGCCTATTTTAAAGATGCTTTAGCAGGGTGTATTTCAATTAGTGCCAATGGAAATATAAGCTTTCTAATGGTGGATAAGAAATATAGAGGAAAAGGAATCGGATCCTTGCTTTTACAAACCGTTTATAGGGAACTGAATGTTTTAAGGATGTCTAGTGGCTTTCCTAATAATAGTCTTCTTGAAGGATTTTTTAAGAAAAATGGATTTAAAAAGAATCAGCTCTCCCAATATGAAATGTATTTGCTCCTCGAATAAGAACTATAGTAAAAATAGTTGTATGCTGCCGTAAATGGCGGCATTTTTTTAAGTTTTCTTTAATTCATCTTTCATTAATTTCACTGTATAACGGTAGTAAAACTAAGAGAATAGGAATCTATAATTTGATGAATTCTTTTCATTAAAAATTATTTTAAAATAGTAGTTGACGGATAAGTTCTAATGCTGTAATATTATAAAAGTCGTCAGCGAATGACGATAACAAAAAAAGTTGTTGACAATAACAACTGAAAATGATATATTAATAAAGTCGCTTATGAGCGATAAAGAAAAATTGCTCTTTGAAAACTAAACAAACAAAAGCGTAAAACAATCAATAAAATAGTGTTGTTTTTACAACACTAGCCAACGTAACATTTTTGAGCTAACTCAAATTCTTCGGAGAGTTTGATCCTGGCTCAGGACGAACGCT
>JAUZPL010000074.1 GCA_030705955.1 Bacillota bacterium
GATTGCTGTTACTGGTGATGTCGCACCTTCAACCCTATCAGCTATGATTGCAGACGAGGCCGCAATCGGAATGATAAATAAAAAAACAACAGCAGTAAGAGTCATTCCTGTTCCAGGGAAAAAAGAAGGTGAAATGGTGGAATTTGGCGGGCTTCTCGGTCGGGCACCTGTCATGGGTGTTAATCCATTTAGTTCAGAAAAAATGATAAATCGTGGCGGAAGGATACCAGCACCACTTCAGGCTCTAATAAATTAGATCATAGGAAGGTATCAATAATAATGCTTGGATTTTAAGTAAATCCAAGCATTTTTTATAAGATTACCCTTGTTTAAGTTGAACATTTTTCAAACCAATTTGTTTTTTTCTACCTAAAGTAGAGAACAGGTAACATCCGGTTATAACAATTAAGCTTCCTAATAATTCAGCCCAGGTCATATGCTCACCTAAAATAAAAAATGCTAAAATTACTGTAAAGATTGGGTTGAAGTTTAAAAAAATTCCAGAATTGGTTGCACCTATTTTTTGAACACCAATATTCCATAAAAGCATGCAAATTACGGTTGATATGACTCCTGTATATAGGATGGCACTAAGAAAGGAACCATTAAAATTTGTAATCTTAAAGCTTGTGATATTAAATGGAATGAGGGTAATCACCCCAAATACTCCAGAATAAAATGTGGCCATGATTGGAGAAACCTTTTGCATAGCCCATTTTCCACAGACAGAATATAGTCCCCAAATAATTACAGCCGCAATCATCCAAAGGTCTCCAACATTAAAGTTCAAAGAAATAAGCTGATTGATTTCACCCTTTGATAGAACAATTAAAACTCCGAATAAAGATAACATCATAGCAAGAATTTGAGTAACCTTTACCTTTTCATGCAGCAAAATTGCAGATGAAATGGCAATTGAAATAGGATTTAAGGTTGATATTAATCCAACATTTGTTGCTGATGTATGTGCTAAAGCTAAAAACTGAAAAATATTAAAAAAAACGACTCCGGATAATCCCATTAAAAACAAAGGAATAATAGCGTTCTTTTTAATTCTTAAGGTTTTCTCCCTTTTCCAGACGATTGGTAAAAGAAATATAAGTGCAATTATCCAACGTAAAATTGCTAACATCATTGGAGTAGCATGTCCTATGAGGAATTTGCTGAAAACAAAATTTCCTCCCCAAAGAAAACTTGTCAATACCAGGATAAAAACATAAAAAATCGGCATCCGAAAAAGACCCCTTTATCTTTAAAATTTTACTATGTTAATTATTTTAGCAGTTAATAAGTTTTTTCGTAAAATTTTTTTGTAATTTCCCTACTGGTGAGTATAGCTGCAACTAGAAATCGGGGGGAATTAGAAGGATTTATTCGGAAACGGAATCTTCTTCCCGGTGTTGTTAGAATACAGACTAGCCTAGCTTTAAGGGAGATCAAATTCTCTACCGCGCTTCCACTTCTGGAGAAAAAAGGAGGTAGAAACTTGATAGAATTTTATAGTGATAAAATAGAATTATAAAAATATGATAATAGCAGGGAGGGATCATTTTGGACATACAAATTATCGAAAAAAAAGAGATGAAAGTAATAGGGATACCTTGGAATGGCACGTATTCTCAAGTAGGAAGTATTTCAAGATTATTCGATGAATTTGCAGAAAGGGCGGAGGAAATAATCGATCAATCTAATGAGCCTGTTTTCATTGCGCCTTTTCATTGCAGAGAAACTGAATTTACCTATTATATTACAAAGCCAGTGAAACAGATAACCTATGTTCCGGATGGAATGGTTGGTTTTACAATTCCTGCGAAAAATTATATTTATGCAACACATAGTGGTTCAACTTCTGAAGTTGAAAATACATATTTAAAAATACTTTCCTGGATGAGAGAGTATGGGTATGAACAGGATCATCAAGCACTAAGCCTTGAAATCTATGATGAGGACTTTAAAACCGACAGTTCACCTGATAGCCACCTATTTTTAGAAATATACATACCAGTCAAAAAATATTGAATAAAATTCAACAATTCTAAAATTCAATCCTATTTTTAACAAAAATTAGGTAAAATAAAAAAAGGAGGAGACCTTGTTGTCCTCCTTACCTATCGATTTATCATGTGAAATATTGAGCATATTTTTATAAGAGGGTGTTAAGAATGGAGACAAAAAAGGTCATTGTAATAGGCGGAGGAATCACTGGAATTTCAACTACGTATTTTTTACAAAAAGAAGCAAGAGATAAATCACTTCCTATAGAGGTAAAATTAATAGAATCGAGCAGCCGATTAGGTGGGGTAATTCAAACAGTTAAAAAGGATGGCTTTGTAATTGAAAAAGGTCCAGACTCCATTATAGTTAGTAAAAAAAGTGGACTAAAGATGATTGAGGATGTGGGATTAAAGGACCAGGTTGTATATAATACAGCAGGTAAATCTTATATTCTAGTTAATGGTAAATTACATACAATGCCCGAAGGTTCATACATGGGGATACCCACAAAGGTTACTCCGTTTATCACCTCTGGCTTATTTTCACCCGTAGGAAAAATTCGAGCAGCAGCAGATTTTATTTTACCTAAAGGGAAGAAACAATCAGATCAATCACTTGGAGGCTTCTTTAGAAGAAGATTAGGTGATGAAATCGTCGAGAATTTAATTGAACCTTTGCTTTCAGGAATTTACGCAGGTGACATTGACCAATTAAGTCTTATGTCACTATTTCCAAATTTCTATCAAATGGAACAAAAGTATCGAAGCTTAGTATTTGGATTAAAGAGGACCATTCCAAAAGCACCTAAAAAGATAAAAAAACAGCCAACAAAAAAAGGAATGTTTCTTTCCCTAAAATCAGGTCTTGAAACTTTAATTGAAGAAATAGAAAAAAAGTTAAATGAAGGCTCAGTTTTAAAGAATATTGGCGTAAATCAGATTGAACGTGAAGGGGAAGGATATAAGGTAATAGTATCAAATGGGGAAACACTTTTTGCAAATAGTGTAGTTATTGCGACAAATCATTTTCAGGCACAGAAAATGCTACAAAACTATTCGTTTATGAATATCTTCAAAGAAATGCCATCCAACTCTGTTGCTAATGTAGCAATGGCTTTTCCTAAAACAGCAATTAAAGAAGACATTGAAGGAACAGGATTTATTGTCTCTAGAAATAGTGATTTTCGTATAACCGCCTGTACATGGACACATAAAAAATGGCCTGGATCAACACCTGAAGGAAAAGTATTACTACGTTGCTATGTAGGGAAACCTGATGATCAAGAAGTCGTAAATCTTAGTGATGAAGAAATTATTCAAATTGCCCTAACCGATTTAAATAAAACAATGAATATTACTGCGAAACCAGAATTTCATATCGTGACAAGATGGAAGGATTCAATGCCACAATATACAGTTGGTCATTTAGAAAGAATGACAAGGGTAAAGGAAGCTTTAAATAGAGACTTGCCAGGTGTATACCTCGCTGGTGGTTCTTTTGAAGGGGTTGGCATTCCTGGTTGCATTGATCAAGGCGAAGGAGCGGCGAACAAAGTCCTTAATTATTTAAACTAAAACTTTTAAATTTTCTTTTCCAAAAAGAATGTGTATAATGATTACTATAATTAAATAATTCCTTCGGGGTTGGGTGTAATTCCCTACCGGCGGTGATGAAACAAATGTTTCTTAGTCCGTGACCCTTTTTATCTAAATGGATGGAAAGGTGGATCTGGTGCAAATCCAGAGCCGACAGTTAAAGTCTGGATGGGAGAAGGATAGAAAATCGGTTTAAAGGGATATTTGCATCCATTTTAAGCCTCAATTTCCTATTGCCTATTAGTTGACCCTGAAGCAAGTTGCTTTTGGGTCTTTTTATTTTAGTTAGAAAAATAAAAAAGGAAAAGAGGTGGATTATGTTTACCGGGATAGTTGAAGAAATAGGAACTATTTCTAATATTCAAAGAACTGGAGAAGCATATGTCCTGACGATAGCTGCCGAAAAAATTTTAGCAGATGTTCACCTTGGAGACAGTATTGCAGTAAATGGTGTGTGCCTTACGGTAACTTCATTTTCTAAAAATCAATTTAAGGTCGATGTCATGCCTGAGACAGTTAAATCCTCAAGTCTAAAAACACTAAACCGAGGATCAAAAGTCAATCTTGAACGAGCGATGGCAGCTGGGGGAAGATTTGGTGGTCATTTTGTTTCAGGACATATAGATACAACCGGTGTTATAAAAAGCAAGAAACCATTCGAAAATGCAGTTTATGTTGAAATCGAAACGGATAAAGAATGGACGAACTTCATTATTTTAAAAGGATCTATTTGTGTAGATGGTACAAGCTTAACCGTTTTTGACGTATCAGAAACCAGTTTTACGATTTCATTAATTCCCCATACCATGTCAGAGACTATTTTAGGAATAAAAGAAAAAGGGGAAATTGTAAATTTGGAATGTGATATGATTGGCAAATATGTGGGACACTTTTTAACGGGTAGGAAAAGTGAACCTCCTAAAGCAGGTATGAATATAACTGCTCAATTTCTAGAGGAAAACGGCTTTAAATAAGGAGAGATTGCCTGTGTTTAATTCTATTGAAGAGGCTGTGGCCGACCTAAAACAGGGAAACATGATCATTGTTTGTGATGATGAGGATCGGGAAAATGAGGGAGATTTAATCGCATTAGCGGAAAAGGCTACTCCAGAGGTCGTCAATTTTATGGTTACCTATGGAAGAGGACTTATGTGTGTACCGATTGAAGCTGAGATTGCAAAGAAACTTGACCTGTCTCCAATGGTTTCAAATAATACTGATACGAATAAGACGGCTTTTACCGTCAGTATTGATCATAAATTTTCAACAACGGGAATTTCAGCTTTTGAAAGATCTGCAACAGTCTTAAGTATGGTAGATCCTGAGGCCAAAGCGGATGATTTTAAAAGACCAGGCCATGTTTTCCCACTTATTGCAAAAAATGGTGGAGTCCGTGTTAGACCAGGCCATACTGAAGCAGCAGTTGATTTAGCAAAGCTTGCTGACGCTAAACCAGCAGGAGTTATTTGTGAAATATTAAATGAGGATGGAACCATGGCTCGAGTTCCACAGCTTAAGAAAATCGCTGAACAATTTGATCTAAAAATGATAACCATAAAGGATTTAATACAATACCTAAACGAAAGTGTCATCAAAGTAAATAAATAACTTGGAGGATATATAAATGGGACATCTTTTTGAAGGAAATTTAGTTGGAACAGGATTAAAAATAGGCGTAGTTGTAGGTAGATTTAATGAGTTTATTACAGGTAAACTTTTAACTGGAGCGCAGGATGCATTAAAAAGACATGGAGTTTATGGTGAAGATGTTGATATTGCATGGGTGCCAGGAGCATTTGAAATTCCGTTAATTGCTCAAAAAATGGCTAACAGCAAGAAGTATGATGCTGTTATTGCCCTTGGTACCGTTATTCGTGGTTCAACACCACATTTTGATTATGTTTGTAATGAAGTAGCAAAAGGAATATCTGCTACAGCATTAAATAGTGGAATTCCAGTAATTTTTGGTGTACTGACAACGGATTCAATTGAACAGGCAATAGAAAGAGCAGGCACAAAAGCAGGGAATAAAGGCTGGGATGCTGCAGCCTCTGCAATTGAAATGGCAAATTTGGTCAGAAATATTGAAGCATAATAATTTTTAAAAATATATAGAATTTATTTTTTAAACTAGTATAATTAACCATGACATAAAAAAATAGTTATAAATACAGGTGCTAGAAATTTATCTTTTTAGCTTAAAAGGGAAGTTGGTGTAAAACCAACGCGGTCCCGCCACTGTAAATGGGAGCAACCTATAAAATCCACTGTCTATAAATTGATGGGAAGGTATAGGAAGTGATGATCATGAGCCAGGAAACCTGCCTGTTTTTTTTACACCATTAACCTACGCGGATAGGAGGGTGTTAAGATCATTACGTAAACTTAGCGTATTTTTCTTAACCTACATAATACCTCCTCCTTTCATAGGGGGATTTTTTTATGCAAACAAATAAGGGATTAGGAGGAAAAATGGGATGTTAAAGAGAAATGCAAAACTAATACTTATGTTTATGTTTGTTTTTGGACTATTTCTAAATGGCTTTCAAGCTCAAACATTAGCAGCAGGGGAAACTGCAAATGTAACGGTTGAAGGAAGCCAAGATACTGGAACACTTTTGCCAGCTAAGTCGTTAACGCTTTCTTCAAAAGAAACGGCATTTGATGCATTAGTGAATGCGGTCGGTGAAAGCAATGTAGATTATTCCAATGAATCATATGGAAAAATGATTAAGGGAATCTATGGATTGAAGTCGCAGGGCACCTTTTACTGGGGCTTTTATGTAAATGGAATTGCAGCACAGGTTGGAGCAGACCAATATAAGGTACTAAACGGTGAACAGATCACTTTTCGTTATATAGATTGGACAAAAACACCAGAAAATACTGTTTCGCTCAAGGTAATTGGAAATAATCAAAATGCAATGAATAACTTGACGAATGTTGAATTCATTGGGAATTCCACTGCATTTCAATTATTGCAGGTTGCAGTTGGGCCAGATAAAGTGCTTTATTCAGATTCTAAATATGGGAAATACATTACTTCAATTAATGGTCTAGCAGCACAAGGGAATAGCTATTGGGCATTCTACGTAAACGGGAAAATGTCTGATGTGGGTGCAGATAGTTATCAGCTAAAGCCATCCGATCAAATTAGTTTTCAATATGAAACATATACTCCTAGTGGAAATCCTGGCGGTAGCACCAATCAAACAAATAGCTCATTTTCTTCTGAAAAACTACAAAAATCGATTAGTTCTGGAATTCAGTATGTGAATAAAAATCAGATAGGTGAATGGGAAGCAATGGCTCTAAATAAAGCACGACAAACAATTCCAGCCTCTTATCTAGAAAATGTAAAGAGTCTTGTAAAAGAAAAAAGTGGTCATTTTTCTAAAATTACTGATGTAGAACGATATGTACTAGGAATTTTAGCTGCAGGCGGCGACCCAGAAAACATTGAGGGGTATAACCTTGTTCAATCCATTTATAATGGAAATGTAACTAAACAAGGTTTAAATGGAGTGGCGTATGCTCTTATTGCTCTTGATAGCGGCAACTTTACTATTCCCAATACAGCACAATGGACTCGAGAAAAACTTGTAAACTATTTAATGGAATATCAAAATAAAGATGGCGGTTGGACATGGGATGGCAGCTCTACTAGTAACCCTGACACAACAGCAATGATCCTCACTGCTTTGGCTCCATATAAGGATCAACAAGGAGTAAAGGATAAGGTGAATTTAGGTGTTCAGTATTTGTCAACTCAGTATCAAAGTGCGAAGATTGATAATAGTTCAACAGCAGCTCAAATTGTAATTGCTCTTTCCTCTTTAGATGTAGATTCTAATGGTACTTTATTTACAAAGGATAATAACAGCTTAATCAATTATTTACTTTCATTTCAAAACACTACAGCAAATGATAAGGGTTTCGGTGGTTTTAAATGGAAGCAGGATAACCCAGTAGATTCTTTCTCAACTGCTCAAGGAATCCAAGCGATTGTAGCCTATCAATTATTCCAAAATAAAAAAGGAACATTGTATCATTTTACCTATCATGAACTGCCAACATCAGTAGTAGAAGAAACAAGTGTAGTTACCCCAAAAGGGAATCCTCTACCGAATACAGCAACAAATGCTGCTAACCTATTATTAATAGGGAGTATTCTTCTATTTGTTGGTTTAGCCATTCTTATTAGGCAAAGATTAAAAAGTTATTAAAAAACAAAATAGATTGGGGGATTCACAAAATGCGCCGATACTTCAAGATATTCACCATCTTGTTTGTTTTTGTTTTACTATTAAGTTTGTTTGGATGTTCAAACGATTCATTAAAGGAAAAGTCTAAAGCTTCACCACCTGTAAAAACAGGAAAAGTAGTAAAAACAAGTGCGCCGGAAAAAACTGTTCAAAAAAATGAATCGGAGACTGCTTCGTCAAAGCAGGTTAATCCTCCGAAAACATCTGTCAATAAAACAATACCAACACAACCAAAAAAACAAATAACCCCAATAACAAAACAGACTGGAACAGTAGTCGTAAAGAAAACTCAAGCAACCCAAGCTCCAAAAACAACAGTAAAAACAAACCCTGTTCCTTCAAAGACAGTCACATTTTCCATTATGGGACCAAAGGATAAAGGAGTAATTCTTTCTTCTACAAAGGTAAGTATTAAAGACGGTGACACTATTCTAGATGTCCTAATACATGCAACACAGTCCCATTCACCAAAGATACAAGTCGATTATTCAGGTAGTGGGGCCACAGCCTATGTAGAAGGAATTGATAATATCTACGAATTTGATTACGGAGCAAAAAGTGGGTGGCTTTTTAAGCAAAATGGCGTTGGTCTTACAAAAGGTGCTGGAATTAGCAAAATAAAAGCAGGTGACTGGATTGAATGTTACTATACACAATGAATCTATTGGAAATTGGCTATGTTAAATTATTTTGAGCGTCTACATCCACTTGTATCTTTTTTGTTTTATACCGGTGCACTCATGATATTTATTCTGCTATTTCATCCTGTTTATTTATGTGCGGGTTTAGTTGTTGTTTTGTTGATTCATTTTATGCACGACTATTTTTATGGACTAAGATATTGGCTGAAGTTCATGCTGACAACAGCTCTGCTATTCTTTTTATTAAATCCCCTCTTTAATACGAGGGGAAGACATCTTTTATTTTTAATTGGTAATCACCGTATAACCGAAGAAGCACTCATATATGGTGGAATGAATGCACTCTCCATTTTAGGAATCATGGCCATATTTGTTTTATACAATGAGGTCATGACTCCTAATAAGCTGCTATTTTTGTTTTCTAAATTTTTGCCACAGTTTGCAATCCTTCTCATGTTAACTTTGCGGTTTATTCCACTAATGAGAAGAAGATTATCGGAAATTTCAGCGATTCAATTGAGCAAGGGGATTTCTATTTCACATGGCGATTTGAAGGAAAAGCTGGGAGCAGCCATGCAGTACATACAAGTGTTTGTAACCTTTTCGCTGGAAGAAGCTATTCAAACGGCAGATTCAATGAAAGCACGGGGATATGGACAAGGAAGAAGAACCTCTTATGAACATTTTTCCGTAAATATTCGAGATATATTAGCAATTCTCTATTTAGTTATACTATTTTCCATGATTATCTTCTGTAGAATATTAGGATATGGATATTTAAAAGTATATCCAATTATGGGAACATGGCAGCTGTCAAATCTTGATTATGGAATTCTAGTTCTTTTAATCTTATTTTTAAGTTTTCCAATCCTTATTGAAATTGGAGGAATGATTCGATGGCGTTTATCGAACTAAAGAATGTATCCTTTACCTATCCTGAAGGTGAGGAACCAGCCATTCGAAATTTGTCTCTCCAGGTTGAAAAAGGTCAATTTGTTGTACTTTTTGGCTCCTCTGGCTCTGGTAAAAGTACTTTACTGCGTTTGTTAAAAGAAGAAATAAAACCATATGGAAAGCTGGATGGAGAAATTAGGTTGAATGGTTCTCCGGAAACGGGCTTTGTTTTTCAAGATCCAGAAAACCAAGTAGTTGCTGAAGAGGTACTCCATGAACTTGTCTTTGGTCTTGAGAATATCGGGCTTTCAACAAATGAAATGAGGGGACGTGTTGCAGAGTTGGTTCATTTCTTTGGATTAGAGCCACTCCTTCATCAAAAAATGCAAGAACTCTCAGGGGGAAAAAAACAGCAAATTAATCTTGCTTCAGTTCTTCTCATGCAGCCTGATCTCCTATTGTTAGATGAACCAACCTCCCAATTGGATCCTGTAAGTACTCGAGAGCTTTTAGATATACTTGTTCGGCTTAATGATGAGTTTGGTATGACCATTATTCTTGCTGAGCATAGACTAGAAGAGGTTTTTACTCTGGCAGACAAGATGATCATGATGGAAAAAGGGGAAATTACGGTAGAAGGCTCCCCAAGGGAAGTATTGAAAAATATATGGAATTCTCCACTGAAGGCTTATGTTCCAAGTATTCCATCTTTATTTTTTGCTAGAAATGGTCAAGGTGAGGTGCCTTTGACTGTGAAAGATGGACGAAAATGGATACAAAGCGAATCCGTATACCCATTGTTAGATTTACAACAAAAATCAAATATGGAAGAAGAAGTTGTTCGAATTAGAGATATATTTTTCCGCTATGATCGGAAGAAGGATTATATTCTAGACAGCCTTCATTTCTCCATAATGAAGGGTGAGTTTTATACTCTTTTAGGTGGAAATGGTTCTGGAAAATCTACTCTTTTGAAGGCTATCGGAGGCATGTTAAAGCCCGAAAGCGGGAAAATTGATTTTAAACAAAATTGTAAACTAGGGTATTTACCACAGAATCCAAAGTTATTCTTTATTCAAGATACTGTACAAAAAGAAATACAAGATACAATGAAAAGATGGGGAATTTCTAATAGAGTTGAAATAGATCAGTTAATTGAGGATTTCGAAATCAAACATATATTAAATCATCATCCCTATGATATTAGCGGAGGAGAGCTCCAAAAGGCCGCTATCCTTTGCTTATTAATTAGAAAACCGGATTTCCTATTGCTTGATGAACCAACGAAAGGATTAGACCCTGTTTCAAAAGAAAAGTTAGCAAAGCTTTTAAAAACGTTAAATTCAGGTGGAGTAACCATTTTAATGTCTACCCATGACATTGAATTTGCAGGAAAATATGCAACAAAATGTGGAATGATGTTTCAAGGGAAAATTACTTCTGAAGGTGAACCTGTCAGCTTTTTTAAAGGAAACTTCTTTTATACAACCATGCTTCATAGACTTTTTCGAGGTTTAGCTTCCCCTGCGAAGGAGAAAGAGTCATGCGAATTTTAATTACAATATTTCTTTTCTTATTGATAGTAGGTATATTATTCCTTACTTTTTGGCTGCAGGACAATTTTGTATGGTTAAGTATGCTCATTGTTGTTTTATCATTTGTCCTCTTATTGGTACGGTTTGAAAAAAGGAAAGTTGAAGCAAGAGAATTAGTACTTTTAGCCGTTTTAGCTGCTATTGCTGCGGTTGGCAGAATTCCGTTTGCCAGTATTCCCAGCGTACAACCAACAACTTTCGTTATCATGATGTCAGGTTTCGTATTTGGTGCAGAGAGCGGATTTATGATTGGTTCGGTTGCTGCTTTGGCCTCCAATATGGTTCTTGGTCAAGGGCCTTGGACACCTTGGCAAATGGTTGCCTGGGGAATGGTGGGGTTTACTGCAGGGATACTTCAAAAAGTTAAATTTATGAATACGTTTTGGGGTAAACTCCTTTTCGGAGCAATATGGGGATTTTTATTTGGTTGGATCATGAATATTTGGGGCTTTTTTGCTTTTACTAGTGGAGGAAATTCCTTAAACTTACATTCATTGATAACATATTTTGCGGGAAGTGCCTTATTTGATGCAATGCATTCAGTATCAAATGTTGTTTTATTAATTGTGTTTGGAAAATCGTGGATGAAAATACTATCAAGATTCAAAAGAAAGTATGGATTGATGGAGTAATTTAAAAAAATAGAGAAACAAAAAGAGGCTGAACCAAAAGGTTGTTAAAAATGACCTTTAGGGCTCAGCCCTTTTTTTTATTATTTTTTGAGGTATTTTTGGATAGTTCTTTGCTTAGCGTATGTTTTCCGCTTTTTGTTGGTGGGACGCCTTTGAGAAGTAGTGTACATCCATTTGGTCATTTGCTTTTTGTATTTCCTTGACCAAAATATAGACTCGTTTTTAGAAATAAAAGATGATGATGGTCCATTCGGGCGAGGACCATGGCCTTGTTTAAATAAAGCAGCCAAGTATTATAAAGATTTGGTAATATCAGAGGTAGAAATAAAAACTAGAGATAAAGTTTAATTGGAAAATTTTCATGTTCATGTGGTTTTGAATATACAAGGATAGGACCAGATAAGGGTGAGGAAGATAAGTGGCGTAAAAGTCATATAACAGCTTATGGCAATGTATGGGAAGAAAAATTTGAAAAGTTAGTAAATATGAATATAAGTCGCAAAAAAATTGCATCAGAGTTAGATGTCAGTCTAAGGACAATTTATAAGCTAATTGATCTTCAAATAACATCCCCAGAACTCACTGAAAAATATCGTGCAGAATTATTAGAGTGGAGAGAGAAATTCCCGAATGCTAATCGAAAGCAATTTCAGACGGAGTTAAAGAAAACTTTTACTTACTTATATAATCATGATAGAGAATGGCTTGATGCCAATTTCCGTTCCAAACGTGATACCTTGCATACACCGAAGAATCCCAATATTACTTTAAAAAATAATACTGAAAATCGTATTGAATACTATCGTTCCTTGTTATTAGATGCAATAAAGGAATGCCCTGATGTTCTAGAACACAGCTAAGGTGAAAATTCCAAAGAGCATATAAGTATCTATCTGAAAATGATAAAGAATGGTTGGATGCTAATTTACCTCAGACACGTCAGGCAATAACGATAACAAATGCAACTGACTGGAATAAGCGCGATCAAGAATATTATCAAAAGATAAAAGAAATTTATCCCGAATTAATAACATTAGAAAGGCCAGTTAGAATTACAGGTAAACTATTTAGCAAACGATTAAATATATTCAACCTCTCAATCAAAAGTTATTTGGAAAAATTACCACTGACTAACGAGTTACTTAATGAAATTACAGAAACAGTTCAAGAGTTTCAAATTCGACGTTGTTGCATAGTAATAGACCAAATATTAGATGAAGATAATTGCGTGAGATTTGAGAAATTAAGGGAAACTTTTGCTATAGAAATCAAGAATTTTTTAAAAAAAAACCATATTTGGAAGAGTACATCAGTAAAAAGCAGAAAAGTATATAAAAAATGAAGTTATACTGTCTGCATAAATTCCCTTAATCTTTGTTCCGCAAACGGGCCATTTAATTGAATAAGGGTTTGTTTGATAATATTGGGCGAGCCTTGACAATCAGCCGATGTGGATCTATACTTTTATTTGAACATCGGTCAATTAAATCGGGAGTTGATTTTATGGCGAGAAAAGCAGTGGATCAAGAGTTAACAAAGGAAAAGATTTTGGAAACAGCACGCGATCTGTTCGTGTTAGAAGGATACCAACATGTCACGATGAGACAAATTGCAAAATTGCTTGGATACAGCCATGGCTCGTTGTATTATCATTTTAGAAACAAAGGGGAATTGTTTTATAGTCTGGTTTCGAAGGATTTCGGTTTACTTAATGAAACATTAGATGATGTTCTAAATAAGGATATCGATACAGAAGCCAAAGTGAAAGGAATTTTATTGGGGTATATTGAATTCGGCATTCGGCACCCGAATCACTATCGGATTATGTTTCTTATGCAGGACGATGACTTACATAGCGATTTTCAACAAGAGCCAAACTTAACTTATGAGAAATTTGCGTCGGCTCTTCACACGCTGTGTGGAAATAAAGTGACTCCGATGATCATTTGGTCATTGTTCCTATCTTTGCACGGCTTTGTTGTACACTATTGCGGCCATCCTGAACAAACATATGAAGATGTGAAAGGAATGGCAGAGTCGCATGTCAGTTTTTTGATGAAAGGGATGCAGTAAATTTTTTTATCATTAATTGACCAATGGTCAGTAAAAAATGGAGGAATGCACAATGAAAAATGCGATTGTTTTACGAATTGAGGGGCTTGTGGCTCTAGCGTTAAGTGTTTATTTTTACTTTTTCAATCTCCAATTTAATTGGATTATGTTTGTCATATTATTGTTAGCACCCGATTTGTCAATGCTTGGGTATTTGAAAAATAACAAGGTTGGCGCGGTATGGTACAATCTATTTCACACCTACAGTATTCCGATGATAATCATAATCTGTAGTGTATTGGTTCATAGTCATATTTTATTAATGATCAGCTTAATTTGGGTTGCTCATATCGGAATGGATAGAATGCTTGGTTATGGATTGAAATATCCGACAAAGTTTCAAGACACTCATTTGAATCGTATTTGATACGGGATCTTCAATCAACAGGGCGCGATTGTTGCACAACTCAACAAATTAAACGACTTTATTATTATATTTTTAGCATGAAAAAAGTAATTTACATTGCAAATTAAACAACTTTATTTAACACCGTCCATATTTACGGACGGTGTTATGCTCATTGGTAGTATCAAAATTAAACGACTTTATTATCACCAATTACTAATGAGCTAATATTCAAGAATCGGGCGCTTTAGCTTAACAAGCAAAAATTAAAAAGTCGATTCCTTAGCGTACGGGAATTCGACTTTTTTAGGTTGAAATTTGCTTAGCGTACAAAATTTCTGAAAAGTTGGCTGTACCCCTTTTATAAAATCGAAGCTTAGATCAACTGATAAAGAATCTATTTTTTATCAGACTTTTTTCAAAATGGATTCTTTTAATTTATCGTAAAGTGCCGGTTTGTGAGATATTTTTATCAAACATTATTTCAAAGCAACATTTGTCGTGTTTTTTTATCGTAAAATTAATTGATGAAAAAACCGGTGAAAGTGAAATAAATGATTCACTCATTCGACTAATAGTTATATGTGAAAATTAATTGGGGGGCTAAGGTTGTCAAGTCAGTACACTATTTCAGAGTGGTTTTACAAATATAACAAAGATATATACCACTTCTTGGTCTATTATACAGGTCTAAATGATGTAGAGGATCTGGTACAAGAAGTGTTTATAAGAGCGATAAAAGGAATTGATGTTTTTCAAGGAAATTCCTCTCCTAGGACATGGCTGTTCAGCATTGCCCGTCATGTAGGGATCGATGAAATAAGAAGAAGGAAGAGAAGGCATTTTTTTAAAAAGGTAACATTCGAAAAAGAGGTTCTTATTTCAAATGAGAAAACGCCTGAACAATTGTTGCAAATGAGTGAAACAAATAAATTGCTCTATCATGCAATACAATCTTTAAAACCAAATTATAGAGATGTTGTGATTTTAAGATCAATTAAGGATTTGAGTGTCTCTGAAACAGCTGAGGTATTAGGTTGGAATGAAAATAAGGTCCGTCTCATTTTTCATAAAGCACTTAAAGCATTGGATAAACATAAGGAGGCGTTGTCACAGTGAATGAAAAGGGTTCATATGAAGAATTAATCAAAGAAATTCAAGCACTTCCAAAGCCGAACTATGAGAAGGATTTCAATAACGATGTACAGCATAAGATCCATCAAAACCTGTTACGTTATCAAGAGAATTATCAAAGAAGTAGATGGATTAGATATGGTACGAATAAATTAGGTGTAGTATTTTCGAGTATAGCAGTATTACTTCTCATTTTTGTATTATCTTTTAAAATGATTCCCCATAATAAATGGACTACTTCAGATCACAATACTCTTATTTCTAATGGAACCAAAAAACCTAAACAAGAAATTAAAAATGAGCTGTATAACTATAAGCAATACCTACCATTCACACCATTACTTCCGAGTAATACAGTCGGTCACAAATTAACATACTCAGAAATCACTCGCAATTTAGACCCTTCTCAAGGTGGTAACTCAATTTGGTATACTGCAAGGTATGGAACATCATTTGGCCTTATTGAAGGTCAAGCGAATCAATATAATTTGATAATACACTCTGGTTCAAAAATGCCTCTTACTATCGGAAAGAATATTCAAGCAACAATGTATACTCATGATGAGGGTGAAACCATTGAATTTATAAAAAATAATTTAATATACCAGGTTACTTCTAATAATCATCATCTATCATTAGAACAACTTAAAAAAGTATGTGAAAGTATTAGTGTACCTGCCACCCAGACACCTACTGTTATTCATTTATCAGATAATGGACCTCAATCGGTAAATGAGTTATCCTTTAAACCAATCTTGGCCGGTCAGTTTTATGTACCAAGTGGTTTTAAACTAGATATCCAGGTTTCAGCAATTAATATAGAGAAAGGTTCTAAAGAAGAAAACTATCAAATCACTTATAAAAATGCAAGAAATTCCTATTTAACCATTATCCAGACCATTCCAAACTCGAATGATTATGCACAGAATGTTAACTACCATATGGAGAAAATGAACGGAGTTGCTGTTTATATAACAAAAATCCCACAATTACCAACAGTACAATTTTCAAAACCAAAGACCAATACACAGATCACTATTGATACGAACGTATCAGAAACTGAATTGAAAAAGGTAATCAACTCGTTAATAAATGAATGAATTTCATAGCATCGAACTATTTTACAATAGCAGTTCATCCAAATACTTACAGTCCTAATGATCTAACTACGGTGTCTTCAGGACCAGTCATACCTTACGGTTCAACAATAATTACTGATAACCAAATTACTATGCCAGGAGATCCAACAGGCTTAGAGGATACTTTTTATGTGGAAGACCTAGGTGATCTTATTAATACTAGAGGTTTGACAAGATATTGGTTTGATATTTATTATGGTCCAGATGATGGTAGTAAATATACTCTAAATCAAAATGAAAAAAATGCAGCGACATTTGGTAATACTTTAATTACGAACTTCCGCAATCGGGCGCTTTCGGGGAATAACGTATTCATTTCTTGGGCCAGTTAGCGGAATAAATTTTTTTTAGAATATCACAGGAAAGGCATGGGCTTTTAAATAATGATGAAATGTAGTTCAAAATGTAATTTCATTAATTTGGAGGTAAGATTTGATGAATATAAAATTTGATCAAAACAACGTCGTTATTAAACTCTGTATGAGTGGGATGAACATGGAAGATGGCGGAAACGTTGAAGGTGCAACCACGATGTTTCATCAAGCTTGGCACGAAGCAAAA
>JAUZPL010000075.1 GCA_030705955.1 Bacillota bacterium
ATTACTTTTTTAGCCACGAGACACACCTCCTTAAAGTCCGTGATGTGGTAATAGGGATTCACCCTCCCACTAAAGTTAAGTCTTTATATTAAGATAAAGATCTTGACATAATGTCTTGTCTCCCAAGAGACATACTGACCCTTGAAATATTAACACTTTTTACAATTGATTTCAAGTTTTTTTGAATTATAATTTATCAATTTGTGTAAAATCCAGTTCAACCGGTGTATCCCGGCCAAACATATTCACCAGTACCTTAAGCTTCGATTTATCTTTATCCATCTCTTCAATGGTTCCAGTGAAGTTTGCAAATGGGCCTGCTTTCACCTTCACAGTTTCTCCCATTTCATAGTTTACATCAATACGTTTCTCTTCTACTCCCATTCTCTTAAGAATGACATTTACTTCCTCAGGAAGTAATGGGGTAGGCTTAGAACCAGAACCCGCCGAACCAACAAATCCAGTTACCCCCGGAGTATTACGAACTACATACCAGGAATCATCCGTCATGATTATTTCCACCAATACATATCCAGGAAATACTTTGCGTTTTACAACCTTTTTCTTCCCGTTCTTAATATCTGTTTCCTCTTCTTCTGGAACAACTACACGGAAAATTTTATCTGCCATTCCCATTGTTTCAACACGTTTTTCGAGATTTGTTTTTACTTTATTTTCATAGCCTGAGTAAGTATGAACTACATACCAATTTTTTTCCATTTAAAAGGACTGACGTCCGTCCCTCCCTATTTTCTATTTTACATCATCATATTTTAAGCCAAATTAAAAAACCCGTTGTGCCCGGGTTTTTCAACATTTCCTATATATTGATCATTATACCATGAAATACCGTTCATTATTCAAGAATTAAACGAATCAATCTGGAAATACCTAAATCAAGCACACCAAAGAAAATTGAAAAAAAGGCAACTGTTGCTAAAACAGTTATTGTGTAACGAGTCAGTTCCTCACGTTTTGGCCAACTGACCTTTCTCATTTCACGGGTAATATCGCTGAAAAATTTAGTGATGCGCTCCATTTTGTAACCTCCAACTATCAAGAATAGCAAAATCTATTAATTATTTTGTTTCTTTGTGTACTGTATGATTGTTACATGTTTTACAAAATTTTTTGATTTCCAGTCGCTCAGTCTGTACCTTGCTTCCTGATGTTGTATAATTACGAGATCCGCATTCAACACAAGCAAGAATCATTTTTCTATTCATTTTTTACACCTTCTATAGACGATCCTTAAGTCTTTAAAAAATGTAACATGGCACCTATTTAATGTCAATAACTACTAGGAGTGTATTCATAAAAATGACAATAATTTTACAGGGAAAACTCCCGAATTTCCAAATACCTCTCTAATTTACGTTTAACACGCTGAAGAGCGTTATCAATTGATTTAACATGCCGATTTAACTCTTCTGAAATCTCTTGATACGATTGGCCATCCAAATAAAGGGATAACACCTTTCGTTCTAGATCACTTAGCAGCTCAGCCATTTTTATCTCAATATGATCAAGCTCTTCCCTATTAATAAAAAGCTCCTCCGGATCAAGGACCTTTGTCCCTGATAAAACATCCATTAATGTTCTATCTGATTCCTCATCAAAAATAGGCTTGTCCAATGAAACATAAGAATTTAATGGAATATGCTTTTGCCTTGTTGCTGTTTTAATAGCGGTAATTATTTGCCTTGTAATACACAACTCAGCAAATGCCTTAAAAGAGGTTTGCTTTTCCTCTCTAAAATCACGGATAGATTTATATAACCCAATCATACCTTCCTGAACGATATCTTCTTTATCCGCTCCAATTAAAAAATAGGATCTTGCCTTAGCGCGAACAAAATTTCGGTATTTATGTATCAGATAATCCAATGCTTCACTATCACCTTTATGGACTAGATACACAATTTCCTCATCTTCAAGCACCATTAATTGTTCGTTGATCTTTATACCGAATTCTGAACTCACTAAGATCCCTCCAACCGAACAAACGTAGATAGAAATATTATACAGCAGTTATTTTTTTTGCGTCAATGTTCATTTCTCTCCTCTGCGCCATTTTTCAAAAATTTCTGCCACTTCTGTGCTAATTGGAATCTTAGAAATCGGCTTTTTTTCCTGAATTTTTTTTACACTCTTGTCAATACCCTTCTTTACTTGATTCATTTCATTTTCTAATTCTCTAGCAGATATTCTAAGTGCCCCTTGTCCAAATATAGCCCATTGCTCCGTAAAATCTGACGTAGCGACATGGATTTGAGTTTTTCGGTTATTTAAGCTAATGGCCATTTTTTCAATTCGTTCATCTGCTGTTTCATTTTTTTTTGTGAAAATGACTTCTACCTTATAATTCTTATACCTTTTTTCAGTTCCTTGAACATAGTAGGCATCAAATACAACAATTACTCGGTAGCCTGAAAAGGCTTGATATTCTGCCATACGTTCAATAAGAAGATCTCTGGCCGCAGCCAAATCCTTATTTTTTAACCTTTTCAACTCTTCCCAAGCACCGATAATGTTATAGCCATCAACAAGCAAGATATCCATCTTTATCCCTCAAGAGGGTGCCTTTTACGGTAAATCTCATACATTAAAATAGATGCCGCTACGGAAGCATTCAAAGATGTTACTCTCCCTGCCATTGGCAAATTGATAAGAAAATCACACTTTTCCTTAATCAATCGACCCATTCCCTTTCCTTCACTACCAATAACAAGGCCTAAAGGAAGAACCCCGTCTAGTTTACGGTAATCTAAAGAACCTGATGCATCCGTACCAGCTATCCATACTCCACGTTCTTTTAATTCCTCAATGGTTCTTGCCAAATTAGTCACACGAACAACAGGAATGTATTCAATTGCACCTGTTGAAGCCTTTGCCACAGTTGCCGTTAATCCAACAGCTCTTCTCTTTGGAATAATAATTCCATGGGCTCCTACAGCATCAGCTGTTCTCATAATCGATCCAAGGTTATGTGGATCTTCAACTTCATCAAGTATAAGGAAAAAAGGTGGTTCATCCTTTAGTTTAGCTGCTGCGAAAAGATCATCTAATTCTGCATATTGATAGGCTGCTATATAGGCTAATACTCCTTGATGATTTCCATCTGTAATTTGATCAATTTTCTTCCTTGGAACAAGTTGGATAACCACACTATTCTGTTTTGCCAATTGAATGATTTGCTGCATTTGACCATGTTGAGATCCCTCTGCCACCAATATTTTATTAATATCTCTATTTGACTTAAGAGCCTCAATAATTGGGTTTTTTCCTATAATAAAATCTTGACTCATTTTTGAATTCCTCCTTTCCTTTCATCTACACTTTTTAAAGCTATACGAATTAGCTCCTCTAAACGCTCATGTTTTTGCGTTAAATATAAACATCCCAGCAACGCTTCAAACGCAGTACTGTACCGATAGGTTTGAACATCAGTGTTCTTTGGAACTGTGCCCGACTTTGCGTTTCTTCCCCTCATAACAACAGCCATTTCATCTGACGTTAATATACCTGCATCCATTATTTGAAAGAGGATTTGACATTGTGCTTTTGCAGATACATATTTCGTCGCTTCCCGATGTAAATGATGTGGCCTTACTTTTCCACTTTGTAAAAGATGACGTCTAACATAAATTTCAAAAACTGAATCACCCATGTATGCAAGTGCAAGGCTATTTAACTGTTTTACATCAATTTGATTATCATAAGAAAGCATTTAAATTAGCCTCTTTTCCATCTCGTGCCTTGAGGTGTATCCTCTAAAATTATATTTATTTCCTTTAATTGGTCCCTGATTTGATCAGCTAATTTGAAGTTCCGGTCCTTTCTCGCTTGGATACGATTCTCAATTAATTGATCAATTTCTTCGTCCAGCAATTCTTCCTGTTTGAATTTTAAACCTAATACAGAGAATAGGTCTTCAAACTCCTTTATAAATGAATTAATCACTTCTACTGCGGTATTTTTTTCTAATAGATAATAATTCGCTTGTTTAGATAATTCGAAAAGGACGGATACTGCATTTGCCGTATTAAAATCATCATCCATTTCAGTAATAAACAAGTCATGCAAATCGGCAATCTTATTAAGCCATTCTTGATTATTATCAGTTAAATTTGCACTTGACTCTTTTCGGTGCTTTAAGTTTTGATATGAAGTCGCAAGCCTTTCGAATGCTGCCTTCGTGCTTTCGAGTAGTTCATCACTGTAGTTAATTGGATTACGGTACTGAACTGATAGCATAAATAATCGCAAAACTTGTGGATCATGCTTTTTAATGATGTCATGAACAAGTACAAAATTCCCTAGTGATTTTGACATCTTTTCATTGTCAATATTGATATACCCATTATGCATCCAATAACGTGCAAAGGTGTTACCTGACAATCCTTCTGATTGTGCAATTTCATTTTCATGATGTGGGAACGTCAAATCCTGCCCACCAGCATGAATATCAATGGTTTCACCTAAATATTTCTTAGCCATAGCAGAGCATTCAATATGCCAGCCTGGCCGGCCAATTCCCCATGGACTTTCCCAGAAGATTTCCCCTTCTTTTGCTGCTTTCCATAAAGCAAAATCCAAATCATCCTTTTTCTTTTCTCCTACCTCAATTCTTGCCCCCACCCTTAATTCATCAATGGATTGATGTGAAAGCTTTCCATAATCTTTAAACTTTCTTGTACTGAAATAGACGTCACCCTCTGATTCATAGGCATAACCCTTTTCAATTAGTTTGCTTATAAACTCAATAATGATGTCCATATTCTCCATTACCCGGGGATGTACATCTGCTTTTTGGCAGCCTAATGCTGAAACATCCTCAAAGTATGCTTCAATAAATCGGTTGGCAATTGTGGGTACATCTTCTCCAAGCTGGTTGGCTGCACGAATTAATTTATCATCTACATCTGTGAAATTAGAAACAAACTGAACGTCAAAGCCTCGGTATTGGAAATAACGACGAACGGTATCAAAAACAATTGCAGGTCTTGCATTTCCTATATGAATATAATTATAAACAGTTGGTCCGCAAACATAGATTTTCACTTTTCCTTCTTCTAGAGGAACAAAAACCTCCTTTTTACGGGTAAGTGTATTATATAGTTGAATGGTCATCTATTTTACTCCTTTCGTCTTTCACCTTTTGAAGCTCCGATTTTAAAAGTTGAATTTCTACATGCACTTCCTTCAACATATCTGCAACTGGGTCAGGTAAGTCACAGTGATTTAAATCCTTTTTAATGCGCTTTCCATCACGTACTACCACCCTACCTGGTACACCGACAACCGTTGAATTTGCTGGGACATCTTTTAATACTACAGAACCAGCCCCTATTTTTGAATTTTCCCCAACTGTAATAGAGCCCAGTACCTTCGCACCCGTTGCGATCAAAGCATTGTCCTTAATTGTTGGATGGCGTTTTCCCTTCTCTTTTCCTGTACCACCAAGGGTAACACCTTGAAAGACGGTCACATTATCACCTATTTCACATGTTTCCCCAATTACTACTCCCATACCATGGTCAATAAAAAAACGGCGACCAATTTTTGCACCTGGATGAATCTCAATTCCTGTAAAAAAGCGGCTTAATTGGGAAATTGCCCTGGCAAGAAAGAAAAACTTCATTTTAAAAAGAGCATGTGCAACTCTATGCCACCAAATAGCATGTAAACCGGAATAGGTTAGGATTACCTCAACATAACTTCTTGCCGCAGGATCCTGTTCAAAAACAACCTCAATATCCTCCCTCAATCTGTTAAACATAGCCTTTTTCCCCCTTATATTTTAAAAAGGTGCAAATATCCTCACGACTAGTTTTTTAAAAAATCAAAAAGCGTCTCTGTCATATCGACAGAGACGCTTTGGGCGCGGTTCCACTCTGTTTAGACTATGGAGCATATAAAATCATGCCCTAAAGTCTCAACTTTACCTACTAACGGAAGGTTCCGCCCAAATCTACACGAAGATATCTTTCGAAATGGGACTCAGAGGTGCACTTCAAAAAATGATGGGCCTAAACCACTTTCAGCCGGTGATGGTTCTCTCTTACAAGCTTCATTTTTTTACTCTTCCTCATCAACACTTTATCATTATAAAAATTAGTTTACTTTACTATATACTATTTCTACTCAGATGTTAACCAATAATTTCTGTAATCTTGCCTCAACTTTTTCTTTCCCTAGAAGTTCAATCGTTTGTGGAAGATCAGGACCGTGGGTTTGGCCTGTTACAGCAGATCGAATTGGCATAAAGAGATTTTTCCCCTTTTGTCCAGTTGACTTTTGAACAGCCTTCATAGCCCCTTTAATTCCTTCAGCCTTAAATTCCGGAAGCTCACGAAGCTCTTGTAAGAAGGCTTTTAATACCTCAGGAACCTGTTCTCCAGCCAAGACTTCTCTTGCATCTTCCTCGTATTCTGCTTCATCCATAAAAAACATATCCGTTAACTCTACAATTTCCGCCCCATAGCTCATCTTTTCCTGGAAAAGAGCAATCAAATGATGGGCCCATTCCTGTTTCTTGGCACTCATATGTTCTTCAAGTCGACCTGCTTTAATAAGATGTGGTAATGATATGTTAATAACTTGATCTAAATCAGCTTTCTTTACATATTGATTATTCATCCATGTCAGCTTTTGTTTATCAAATAATGCAGGCGATTTTGATAGACGACTTGAATCAAAAATTTTAACAAACTCATCTTTTGAATAAATTTCTTCTTCCCCGGCTGGAGACCAGCCAAGCAATGTAATAAAATTGAATAATGCCTCTGGTAAATAACCTAACTCCTCATATTGTTCAATAAATTGAATGATAGACTCATCACGTTTACTTAGCTTTTTGCGGCTTTCATTTACAATTAAAGTCATATGTCCAAAAATCGGTGGCGCCCAGCCTAAAGCCTCATAAATCATCAGTTGCTTAGGTGTATTCGAAATATGGTCATCCCCACGTAATACATGGGTAATCTCCATCAAATGGTCATCGATAGCAACAGCAAAATTATAGGTTGGCGTCCCGTCCTTTTTAATCATGACCCAGTCACCCATTCCTTCAGATTCGAAGGAAACAACCCCTTTTACCATATCATCAAATGTATAGCTTTTCCCCGCAGGAACTTTAATACGGATGCTTGGCTCTCTGCCTTCAGCTTCAAATCTAGCGCGCTCTTCATCTGATAGATGGCGACATCTTCCAGAATAATGAGGTGTTTCTCCGCGTGCTGCTTGTTCCTCACGCTCTCTCTCTATTTCTTCTTCAGTACAATAGCATTTATAAGCATGTCCTTCTTCTAAAAGCTGAGTATAGTACTTTTTATAAATATCATTTCTTTCGGATTGGCGGTATGGTCCAAATTCACCACCAACATCCACACTTTCATCCCAGTCCATTCCAAGCCATTTTAAATACTTTAACTGGCTCTCTTCTCCACCTTCGATGTTTCTCTTTTTATCGGTGTCTTCAATACGAATGATAAATTTACCGCCATTATTGCGGGCAAACAAATAATTAAATAACGCTGTCCTAGCATTGCCAATATGTAAATGTCCTGTTGGACTTGGCGCATACCTGACGCGAACTTCGTTTGACATAAAATAATGCCTCCTGTATCAATCTGTAGTTACTCTAAATCTATTTTACCATTGTAGTTTAAGCCTATAAAGATGGAGAACATTCTACAATCTTTGAAGTAAAACGACCACCTGGGAAGCAATTCCTTCTCCTCTTCCCGTAAAACCTAATTTTTCCGTTGTTGTAGCCTTAACATTTATTTGTTCCACTGTTGTTTCAAGTAATTCAGCAATTTTTGCTTTCATTTGATGAATATATGGAGCCATTTTAGGCTTTTGTGCAATGATGGTACAATCAGCATTTACCAGTGTATACCCTTTTTCTTTTACTAGCGCCCAGACATGGGAAAGAAGTTTTGCAGAATCCACATTTTTAAAATCTGGGTCTGTATCTGGAAAATGACCACCAATATCACCTTCACCAATTGCCCCTAAACAAGCATCTGTAATAGCATGCAATAATACATCTGCATCAGAGTGGCCTAAAAGACCCTTTTCGTAAGGGATTGAAATTCCCCCAATAATAAGCGGCCTTCCCTCTATAAGTTGATGGACATCAAAGCCCTGTCCAATCCGAAACATGAACAAAACTCCTTTAATTTCTTTTTTTCATAATGGCTTCTGCAAAGAATAAATCTTCTAATGTAGTAAGTTTGATATTATCATAGTCGCCTTCAACAATCTCAATTGGAGTAGATAACCTTTCGACTAAGCTTGCATCATCTGTCCCGAGAAAATTCTCTTTCTCTGCCAATACATAGGCTTCTAGCAAAATAGACATACGAAAAGCTTGCGGGGTTTGCACTGCCCACAAGCTAGATCGTTCAACTGTCTCTGTGACCTTCCAATCTTTGACCTTTTTCATTGTATCTTTTGCAGGAACTCCAATAATGGCAGCCCCTGTTTTCTCTGCAGCAGCAACTAAGCGATGAATATGCTCTTTTTTAATAAATGGGCGTGCCGCATCATGAACAAGGATGATTCCATTGTTGGTTACAGTTTTTAAAGCATTATAAATACTATGTTGCCGTTCTGATCCTCCAGAAACAACATTTTTCACCTTCGTAATTTTATACTTTTTAAGCTGGGTTGTAAATTCATCTTTGTCTTGCGGATGAATTGCTAATATAATTCCATCACATTTTTCATCATTCTCAAATACCCTTAAGGTATGAATCAACACCGGTATTCCACTAAGCTCTATTAAAAGCTTATTTTTCCCTACACCCATTCTTTTCCCCTGACCTGCAGCCGGGATTATAACCTGGTAAGGCATCATAAAACCCCTATCTCTTTTTCTTGTGGAAGCTGCATAACCCTTAAAGGTCAATGTTGCTTTTCTCTATAATGCTTTTTCTAATAATTTGGGTTTTGCAAAAATCATTCTTCCCGCTGATGTTTGGAGTACACTCGTTACAAGAACATCAATTCTTCGTCCAATATATTCTCGGCCTTCTTCTACAACAATCATTGTGCCATCGTCTAAATAGGCTACACCTTGGTGGAATTCCTTTCCGTCCTTAATGACCTGAACATTTAATTCTTCTCCGGGTAAAACAACTGGTTTCACAGCATTCGCTAAATCATTAATATTCAAAACAGCTACCTTTTGTAGTTCACAAACTTTATTAAGATTAAAATCATTTGTAACAAGTATGCCGTTTGTTAGCTTTGCTAATTTCACTAGCTTGCTGTCAACCTCTTGAATTTCTTCAAAATCTCCTTCATAAATTTCAACTTTAATGGAGAGTTCTTTTTGAATTCGATTTAAAATGTCCAGACCTCTTCTTCCACGGTTTCGCTTTAAGACATCTGAGGAATCAGCTATATGCTGAAGTTCTTCTAATACAAACTGAGGAATCACTATGGTTCCTTCCAAAAAGCCAGTTTGGCAAATATCAGCTACTCGGCCATCAATAATTACACTTGTGTCCAAAATTTTCAGTGATTGGCTTCCAACTTTTTCATTTTCCTCATCCACTGTTTTTTTCTTTCTATTGGAAAACAAACTTAAAAGTTCGTCCCTTTTTTTAAATCCTACTTGATATCCTAAATATCCGAATAATAATGTAAGCAGGATTGGTGCAACGGTATTTAAAATAGGGACCTTAATTGTATTTAAAGCAAAACCTATTAAAAAAGCAACCAAAAGCCCAAAAAAAAGTCCTAGGCTACCAAAAAGGACATCCGTTACAGGAATCTTTACTAGGGAATCCTCCGCCCATTTAATAAACCCAATTACATATTCCACAGCCCAAAAAGTAATAATATAAAAAATAATTGCACCTATAATAGCAGTAATATATGAGCTATTTACGATAGGAATGTTGTTCATTTTCATTAGTGATAACAATTCTGGAATCAGCAGGATTCCAAGAGTTCCTCCTGTTATTAGGAAGCATGCTTGAACAATACGTTTTAACATTCCTCCACCTCCTTGTACTCATTATAAACATAATCATTAAATTGAAACCTTTAATTACACGATATTTTTTTTTTGTAAATTTTTTGCAACATAAATGTTATTTTTGTATAACAATCATTATAAAAAAGTATTCTTTTATTAAGGGTAGCATTGGAAAAAAAAGGTGTCAAATAATTCAAAGCTTCATTTTTCAATTAAAATTTCGCGATACTTTCAGGCCATTTAAATAAACGAATCTTACAAACCTATAAGACGAGAGGAGCAAAAAAAATTGAAAAAAGCTACTATACAGTACTTCGATCCCAATTTTCCTAATCTCCCAACACTATTTTTAAAGCTTCACTTACTGAAGAAACCCCAATTAACTGTACTCCATCTGGACCCTTCCAGCCACTTAAATTATTAGCCGGTAAAATGACTCTCTCGAAACCAAGTTTAGCAGCCTCTTGAACTCGTTGTTCTATCCTGGAAACCCTTCTAACCTCACCAGTCAAACCCACTTCCCCTATTATACAATCTGTTGGTCTGGTGGGCTTGTCTCGAAAACTGGAAGCAATACTCACAGCAACTGCAAGGTCAATAGCCGGCTCATCTAACTTTACCCCTCCAGCTACCTTTAAATAGGCATCTTGATTTTGCAAAAGCATCCCGACTCTTTTCTCTAAAACAGCCATTAAAAGAGGAACTCTTCCTTGGTCAATACCTGTGGCCATTCTTCTAGGGTTACCAAAACTAGTTGGAGATATTAATGCTTGAATTTCTACAAGAACAGGCCGTGTACCTTCCATTGATGCAACAACAGTTGAACCTGATGCCCCGCGTGATCTCTCTTCAAGAAAAATTTCAGATGGATTTTCTACCTCTTCAAGACCAAATTCTTTCATTTCAAAAATTCCCATTTCATTAGTGGAACCAAAACGATTTTTCACCGCTCTTAGTATTCGATACGTATGGTGTCTTTCACCTTCAAAATATAAAACAGTATCTACCATATGCTCTAGTAGTCTAGGTCCTGCAATTGAACCTTCTTTTGTTACATGTCCAACGATAAATATAGCAATCCCATTCGTTTTTCCCATTCTCATTAATTCTGCTGTACATTCACGGACCTGTGAAACACTTCCAGGAGCAGATGTGACCTCGGGATGAAAAATAGTTTGGATAGAATCTATAATGACAATACTTGGTGAGGTGCCTTCAATTGTTCTACTAATTTCATCTAAGTTTGTTTCTGCATAAACCAAAAGATTTTCCGAGGAAATACCAAGACGATCCGCCCTAATTTTTGTCTGTCTTAAAGATTCTTCACCTGAAATATATAATACCTTATTTCCCATTTGAGATAATTGCGAAGAAACCTGTAATAGAAGTGTAGATTTACCGATACCTGGATCTCCGCCAATTAAGACTAAAGATCCTCTTACCACTCCTCCTCCAAGAACCCTGTTTAATTCATTTAATTTCGTAAGAATTCTTGGTTCAGTGCTTGTTTCTATAGTTGTAATTGGAGTTGGTTTAGATGCAATTACTGCGCCGCCCTGCGAGTGCGCAAATGCTCCCCTCCTAGTAGCACCCGTTACTTCTACTTCCTCAACCATCTTATTCCATTCCCCGCAGCCTGGGCATTTACCCATCCATTTTGGAGATTCATATCCACACGCCTGACACATAAATTTTGTTTTTCTTTTCACCATCATGTTTCTTCCTTTCAATAAAAGAAAAGCATTAGCAAAACCCTTAACAGTGAAAAAAGAGGTACACGATTAACCAATGAACGTGTACCTCTATTTGCTGTTTTTTTAAAATTATTTAGCTAGACTTGGCTTTTTAGCCATTCTAACATTAAATTCACCATCTTCAACATCAATTATAGCATGTTTACCTATCAACAGAGTTCCTTTTAATAGCTCTTCAGACAATCGATCTTCGATATGCTTCTGAATCGCACGTTTTAACGGCCTTGCACCATATTCAGGATCATAGCCTTCAAGGACAATCTTTTCTTTAGCAGCATCCGTTATCTCTATAGAAATATTTTGTTCCTTTAGGCGTTTCACCAATTGATCGGATAATAGTGTCACAATTTCATGAAGATGTTTTTTCTCCAAAGCATGGAAAACAATGATTTCGTCAATACGATTTAGGAACTCCGGACGAAATGCCTTTTTCAATTCTTCCATTACTTTGCTCTTCATATCTTTATAATTTTGTTCACCGTCTTGAATATTAAAGCCAACATATTTATTTCGTTTTAATGCCTCAGCACCTACATTGGATGTCATAATTACAACTGTATTTCGGAAATCTACTGTTCTTCCCTTTGAATCTGTTAAGCGTCCATCTTCAAGTACTTGTAAAAGGATATTGAAGACATCCGGATGTGCTTTCTCTATTTCATCAAGCAAAATAACAGAATACGGTTTTCTACGAACCCTTTCTGTTAGTTGTCCGCCTTCTTCATACCCCACATATCCTGGTGGTGAACCAACTAAACGTGATGTTGAATGTTTTTCCATATACTCTGACATATCAATACGGATCATCGCATCTTCATCACCAAACATGGCTTCTGCTAAAGCTCTTGCAAGTTCTGTTTTCCCGACACCAGTAGGTCCTAAAAATATAAATGAGCCAATTGGTCTTTTTGGATCCTTTAATCCTGCCCTTGCCCTTCGAACCGCTTTAGATACGGCAATAACAGCTTCTTCCTGGCCAATCACGCGAGAGTGAAGAATTTGTTCTAAATTAAGTAGTTTTTCTGTCTCAGTTTGAGCTAGCTTAGATACTGGAATTCCTGTCCAACTAGAAACTACATTCGCAATATCTTCCACAGTAACTTCACTATTTTCTTTACCCTGCTTTTCTTTCCAATTCTTTTTTGTTTCTTCCAATTGTTCTCGAAGACGCTGCTCTGAATCTCTCAATGATGCAGCCTTTTCAAATTCCTGACTTTGAACGGCTGCGTCTTTCTCTTTGCGAACTTCTTCAAGCTTTACTTCTAATTCTTTTAAATTTGGCGGTGTAGTATAGGACCTGAGGCGAACCTTTGAACCAGCTTCATCAATTAAGTCAATCGCTTTATCGGGTAAAAATCTATCAGCAATATAGCGGTCAGATAACTTAACAGCAGCATCAATTGCTGTATCATTTATTGACACGCGGTGGTGTGCCTCATAGCGGTCACGTAACCCTTGTAAAATTTTTATTGACTCATCAATTGTTGGCTCCTCAACCCGAATTGGTTGGAAGCGACGTTCAAGTGCCGCGTCTTTTTCAATGTATTTTCGATATTCATCAAGAGTTGTTGCCCCAATACATTGAAGCTCTCCACGTGCAAGGGATGGTTTTAGGATATTGGATGCATCTATTGCCCCTTCCGCGCCACCAGCACCAATCAGTGTATGAAGTTCATCAATAAAAAGAATAATATTCCCTGCTTGGCGAATTTCATCCATTACCTTCTTTAAACGGTCCTCAAATTCCCCACGATACTTTGTACCAGCTACCACTGTACCCATATCAAGAGTCATAACGCGCTTATCTCGTAGAATTTCAGGAACCTCATTATTTACAATTTGCTGAGCAAGTCCTTCAGCTATGGCCGTTTTCCCTACCCCTGGTTCCCCAATCAACACAGGGTTGTTTTTTGTTCTCCTACTTAAAACTTCAATAACACGTTGAATTTCTTTACTGCGCCCTATAACCGGGTCAAGACTTCCTTCCCTGGCAGTAGCAGTTAAATCTCTGGCAAGACTGTCTAAGGTTGGGGTATTGGCACTAACAGACGCTCCACCCTGGTGTCCGCTCGATTCATTACTTCCTAACAATTGTAGAACCTGTTGGCGAGCTTTATTTAAACTAACCCCCAGATTATTTAAAACCCTAGCAGCTACTCCTTCTCCTTCTCGAATAAGTCCAAGAAGAATATGCTCTGTCCCAACATATGAATGCCCTAATTTTCGTGCTTCATCCATTGAAAGTTCAATTACCTTTTTAGCTCTTGGCGTATAATGGACAATCTGTGGAGTTTCCTGACCTTTACCAATTAGAGCTTCAACTTCATTTTGTATTTTTTCAGCACCTAATCCTAGTCCATTTAAGGCCTTCGCTGCAATTCCTTCTCCTTCGCGGACTAAACCTAATAATACATGCTCTGTTCCAATATTCGTATGTCCTAGGCGAATAGCTTCTTCTTGAGCCAATGCCAAAACCTTTTGTGCCCTCTCAGTAAAACGGCCAAACATCATACTTCATCCTCCTCACCTTTTATCCAGTTCCAATAGTAGGCGCTCCCTTATTAAGGTTGCCCTCCTAATATCGCGCTCATGTGGTCTTAGTGGTCCTCCAGCATATTGTTGAAGAAAACCTGGCTGTGTTAAAATCATTAACTCATTTAAAATATTTTTTGATGTATTTTGAATATAACCCATATCAATTCCTAAACGGACATCCGATAGACACCTTGCCGCTTCTTTTGATTCAATAATGCGGCTATTAGCTAATATTCCATAAGAACGATATACTCTATCTTCTAATTGTATGTTTGAAGTTTTTCGTAATGCTTCCCTCGCAGACCTTTCTTGGGAAATTAACTGATTAACTACACCATGTAAATCTTCTACAATATCCTCTTCTGATTTTCCTAGTGTAATTTGGTTTGAGATTTGAAAAATATTTCCCAGTGCTTCACTTCCCTCACCATAAATCCCTCTTACTGCAAGGCCTAATTGATTTATTGCAGGAATGATACGATTTATTTGATGGGTTAGAATTAAACCAGGAAGATGCATCATAACAGAGCCCCTAAGGCCTGTACCAACATTCGTTGGGCAGCTAGTTAAATAACCATGCTTTTCATCAAAAGCAAAATGAATGAAACTTTCAAGCAAATCATCTATTTGATTGGCTGCTTTTAATGCCTCTGTTAATTGCAGTCCAGGAAATAGACATTGAATTCGAATATGGTCCTCTTCATTAACCATAATGCTAACATCTTCATTTTCTGTTACTAAGCATGCCCCATATGGTGAGCTTTCAGCGAGTTGAGGACTTATTAAATGCTTTTCTACCAACACCATTTTTTCAAGCTGCTGTAGATCATTAATTTTCAATAATTCCATTCTTCCAAATTGATTAACATCTAATTTCTTTAAAATTTCTTCCATCTTTATAATAATCTCTTTGGCTTCTTCGGGTGCATATAACGTTGGAAAATTATATTCATTAAAATTTCGAGCTAAACGTATGCGGGAGCTAAGGATAATATCAGAATCTGGGCCTTCCTCGCTCATCCATGAACTAATGGCTTGATTTATAAAGTGTTCATGTGACATGTTATTCCCCTCCCTCTTGACTACCGTTTAATTCTTTTTCAAGGGAACGAATTTCGTCTCTAATAACTGCAGCTTTTTCAAATTCCTCTCTCGAAATCAGATCTTTTAACTGATTTTTAAACTCCTCTATTCTCTTACGCAAATGAATTCCTCCCCCAATTCTTTTTGGGATTTTTCCATTGTGCGCCCAATTACCGCCATGTAGGCGTTTAAATACAGGGACTAACTGCTCCTTAAAGGCTTCGTAACAATGGGAGCAACCAAAACGTCCAATCTTGATAAATTGCTGGAACGTCATGGAGCAATGATCGCATTGAAGAACTTCTTCTTGATGGAATGCATCTTGATTTTGCTGTTGAAAGGAAGTGTCTAGATTTAAAAGTCCTGCTAATAAATGATTAAATGTAAAACCAGATCCTCCATTTAACATAAACAGCTCACCTTTTTCCTGAGCACACTTTTCACATAAATGGACCTCTGTCTTTTCACCATTTATAATTTTTGTAAAATGCAGTGTTGCCGGTCTCTGATTACATTCTTGGCAATTCACTATTTTTCACCTCTCCAGCTCGCTTATTTATATTTTAACGTGGTCAGCATAGCTTTTAACATTCGTGACCTTAGTTCATCACGGTAAGGAAGATCGATATATAGCACAGAACGATCAATGACACTCAGCATTATTTTTGCTTCCCGACTTGTAATTATTTCCTCTTCCACAAGCCTGATTATGACATCTTCTGCATTGGATTGACTAATTCGGTTATGAAAAAGGGATAATATATGATTAATTAAATGAGCAGAATCATGTGATTGAACTTTTATTATTCTAATATAACCTCCGCCACCACGCTTACTTTCTACCAAGTATCCTCTTTCAATAGTAAATCGAGTATTAATAACATAATTAATTTGTGATGGAACACATTGAAATTTATCAGCAATTTCACTGCGTTTAATCTCAACTAGATCCTCTTCACTCATTTCTAATACTTTCTTTAAATAATTCTCTATAATATCGGAGATGTTCCTCATCTTTGCACCCCCCTATTCTGACTTTGACTATATTTGACGTAAATTATACATGATAATTGCTGGCGGTTGCAACAATCTGATACTATGATATTTTCTCCAAATCTCGCCATGATAAAACATGAACCTTACTTTTAATGATATTTTCCCCAATCATATGGTTTGAATTGGAGAAAAAATAACAATCAAGGTGTAAAATCAGAACAACTCAAAATAAGAAAATCAGCGGCGTATGGCCTCCAAAAAAAGCTAACTTCAAATTTTTATTCTTTCTTAAAAAGTAAAAAAAGACAACCTAAATTTTAGGTTGTCTTTTTGCTTCCTGGCAATGTCCTACTCTCACAGGGACTTGCGTCCCAACTACCATCGGCGCTGAGAAGCTTAACTTCCGTGTTCGGTATGGGAACGGGTGTGACCTTCTCGCCATAATTGCCAGACTATTTTACTTTTGAGGTTTATTCC
>JAUZPL010000076.1 GCA_030705955.1 Bacillota bacterium
AATATTGACAATTTATTTGAGAAAATTTATCATTTAATCAAAGAATAACCGTTTTACTACTTATCTTATTCCACATAAATGAAATCCTCCACCCATCAAGAAGCAAGCCTCATATTTTTTATGATTCCATGTTCAGTCATCCAGTAACAACTTTTTAAAACTGAAAGGGGTTAATAGATGGAAGTTAGAAGTCATTATATTTTTAATAAAAGGACAGTTCTACTTACAGGGGAGTACGATGACGATGGCCTTCGTTGTACTAGAGTGATAGAGGGGCACCAAACATTTTTAGTAAAGCTTTCCCCCGTTGATTTAATTAATGAGAATTTACTGCGTCTAGGTTCAAATTTTAGTGGGGCCGTTGCAAGTTCAAAATTTATTCTTGGTATAAAAGTGATGTGCCCTCTTCAAATAAATGATGCCCAAGATATGTGGATTTTTCCAACTAAGTCATATAAGAAAACGGATTGTGTGTGGTTTTTCCTTAATCAAATAGTGAATACAAGACCTCTTGGTGTTCGAGAAACAGTGGTGAATTTAGAATTTGGACATACATATACAATTGAAATGAAGGAAAGCTCCTTTAATAACAAACGCCGAAAGGCAGAAGATTTAAGAGGGATCATGACAAAAAATGCAAAAGGCCCTTTAAACGATGATCTGGAACCAAAAGTCAGGTTCGAAATCAGTCGTGTTAAAGGGAAAAGAAAATGCAGAATAAAGCAAATGAAAGAAGAAAAGTAGAAGCGTCTCGATCAGCGGGGCGGGCTATTCAAATAAAAACCTGGAAGGCTTTTGCCTTCCAGTTCCTATAAATGATTACTCGAAACTTTATCTGTTTTCACAAACTGACATGGCTCCCTTCAATTAGGTTTTATGTTTCATTGTAAAATAGTGTCTTCCTCCTTTGTAAAAACGTGATACCCGCCAAACATAATCCTTTCCTTCCCATTTAATCCGCAGTTCGTACAAAAATCGGCTTCTCACTTCCTGAAAAAAACTCATGCATTTCAAACCCAGCTGCTAATGTAAGCAAAAATAAATAAGAATAATAGAGTGTGAGGTTAGACCAAGGTAGAAAAATTCTCATTAGGTTTGTAGATAAATTGTAATAAAAAATTTAAAGGGAATTATCCTGTAGCTATGGAAGATATTACTGATGTAAACTATATCCGGATACAAAGGAGACGTGATGCATGAAAATTTTAAAAGATTATACAATCAATCATAGAACCGTCTTATTGTCTGGAGAAAATGATTGCACAAGAGTCATAGAAGGGGAAAATGCTTTTTTAGTCAAAATGACTCCTCTTGAAATGATTAACAAGTCGTTGCTACGGAATGGTACTAGTTTAAGAGGAGCACTAAGGAGTTCGAAATTTATTCTTGGCCCCATGAACCTGTTTCCGATTAAGGTCAGTACAAGTCAAGGGATCTTCCTGTTTCCATTAAAATCAGACAAAACTATGTGGTTTTCCCTTAACCATATTTTAAGCATCAATTCAAAAGGATTTCAGCAAACAGAAGTCCATCTAAGCTTTGGACATTCTCTTCTACTAAACGTGGAGGCAAAGATGGTTACACATAAAATGTACAAGGCCGAAGAGCTTAGAAAAGAAATCATAAAAAACTCAAAAGGACCATTAGTTTTTTATCTTGAGGGCGCTAAACGGAATAATTAAAAAGCAGGCAAAAGAGCCTTTCCAAAATTCGTTTTTTTTCATAAATGAAAAGTGAAGGAAATTCTAATTTTAGGAGGGAAAAAAGTGACTTTAACCTATAAAGACCGAAGTTTGGCGAATATGAACCAACTTGCAGACCACACAAAAGCTGCAGCGCTGAAATGGGTAAATTTTCTTGAAAAAAACAACATGGATATTCTTATATATGAAACCATCCGAACAGAAGCCCAGCAGAGGGAGGATATACAAAAAGGTGTCTCACAGACAATGAAATCATACCATTTAGTTGGCCAGGCCTTGGATTTTGTTCCTATTCAAAATGGAAAGGCTGACTGGAATGGGTATGATCATCCAGATGTCCAAAAGGCCGTTGCCGAAGCAAAAAACTTAGGATTTGAGTGGGGCGGAGATTGGTCGCATTTTGTCGACAAAGGACACCTTCAATATGTTTACAAAGGCTATGGGACGGATACCTTTGGACAACAGGTAACCACACCAACGCAGCCCCAAAATACAGGTATCGATATAAAACAAGGCTCAAGAGGCAAAGATGTAGAACGAGTCCAGCGAGCTGTCGGGGCAACCCCTGATGGGATTTTCGGACCAACTACAGAAGCCAAGGTTAAGGCTTATCAAAAGCATCATGGTTTAACTCCGGATGGAATTGTCGGGCCCAAAACATGGACTGTCATGTTTTAAAATCTAATGGGAAGGGCTGATCCTTGTGTCAGTCTTTCTTTTTAAAAAAGGAAATGAGAGATGAAGCATAAACGAGTAGCGGTATTTTTAGTAGTATTCATTACCATGTTCTACTTATTTCTTAACGCTGGTAAATTCTTGGTTATCCATGGTAAAATTCATAAGTCAGATGCTATCGTTGTATTGAGTGGGGACCGCGGCGAAAGAATTGAAAAGGCTGCGGAGCTTTATCATAAAGGCTATGGTAAATATTTTGTCATTTCTGGCGGCCACATCTACCAACATATAACGAGTGCACAATTAATGAGAGACCATGCGATAGCATTAGGGGTGCCTAAACAGGCGATTCTTTTAGAGAATCGGGCTGATAGTACATATGAGAACGCCCACTTTACAAAAAGTGTGTTGAAAAAAAATTCGATACACTCCGCTATTATTGTGTCATCAAACTATCATATGCGTCGCGTCAAAATGATTTTTGATCGGGAATATAAAAATACCAAGATTCTTCTAGAGTATACAAGTGCTAAGGATCCAGAGTTTCATGAATCAAACTGGTGGAGCAGTAATAAAAGTATATTGATTACTTTAAATGAATACCTAAAGCTATTCGGATATGCAGTAGGGAAAAATGATTAATGGAATGGGAGAGATGAAAGAATGGCAATATTGGTTACAGGCGGATCTGGCTATATAGGCAGCCATACATGTGTTGAACTTTTAAACGCTGGGTATGAGGTAATTATTGTAGATAATTTTTCAAATAGTAAAATGGAATCGTTAAACCGAGTCAAAGAGCTTACAGGAAAAGACTATACATTTTACAATATTGACCTGCTGGATCAAGAGGCGCTTGAGAAAGTCTTTAATGAAAATCAAATTGAGGCTGTTATTCATTTTGCCGGTTTAAAAGCAGTTGGTGAATCCGTGTCCATTCCTCTTCATTATTATCACAACAACATTTCTGGTACATTGGTTCTTTGTGAAGTGATGAAAAAATACGGTGTAAAGAAATTGGTGTTTAGCTCCTCCGCTACCGTTTATGGTATGCCGGAAAGAGTGCCAATTTCAGAGGACTTCTCGCTTGGTGCAACAAACCCATATGGTCGCACAAAGTTAATGATTGAAGACATTTTAAGAGATGTATACATTTCCGATGATAGCTGGAGCATTTCCTTGCTGCGTTATTTCAACCCAATCGGCGCCCATGAAAGCGGCAAAATTGGCGAGGATCCAAATGGTATCCCGAACAACTTAATGCCATTTATTACACAAGTGGCAGTTGGAAAATTAAATGAGTTAAAGGTATTCGGCAATGACTATCCAACCGTAGATGGAACAGGTGTAAGGGATTATATCCATGTGGTTGATCTTGCCCTAGGACATTTAAAAGCTTTGGAAAAAATAATGAACTTAAACGGTGTGCATACCTATAACCTTGGAACCGGAACGGGATATAGTGTCTTAGAAATTGTGTCTGCTTTTGAAAAAGCGGCTAACAAAAAAATTCCCTATCAAATTGTAGACAGAAGACCAGGCGATATTGCCGTTTGCTACGCAGACCCTCAAAAAGCCAAAGACGAACTAGGCTGGGTCGCAACAAGAGGAATCGAAGAAATGTGCCGCGATTCCTGGAGATGGCAGAGCGAAAACCCAAATGGATATGAGGAAAAATAAATGTCGAGGAATCAGGGTCATTGGCCCAGATTCCTCGACATTTTTCTAATCCCTTTTTTTGGATAAAGGCTTGATACATAAAGAAAACATTCAAGTTTAAACAAACGTTTGATTTACTTTTGAGCAGTCAAAAATTTACGAAATTTATCAAAATATAAATGGGATGATCTCAATTTTTCGAGGTCATCCCTTTTTTTAATGAATAGTCAAAGTGTAAAAAAATTATGGTGTGATCCCTTTCTATTAAATTTCTACTCTACTATTGGCATAAGTGGGAATTGATAGTAATAAAGATAATTTATAAAAGGTAAAGAGGGGGCAGGATATGCAGAAATGGAAATTCCTTAAATTCTTGGTACTATTTTTAGTAGTATGCTTGTTTCTCTATCAATGGAAGCAAAATGATCAGGTGGAAGCCGCTTATGCAAAAACGGGATCCGTTGATCTAAAGAGTGGCGCACTGAATGTCCGTTGTGGACCAGGGAAACAGTTTAAGGTTATAGGCTGGTTAAAAAGTGGGCAAATGGTTACGGTCTATTCACAGACTAAAAGTGGATGGTCAGAAATTCATTACAATCGGGAAAAGGCCTATGTTTCAACACTTTATCTTAGAATTTACTCACCCATGTCTATAAACAATGCGAAAAATATTACCGATAAGGTTATTTCTTTACAAAGGAAAACATGGGATTCAACTTATACAGAGAAGCAAATTTATTCTATTATGACTTCTGGTTTTACCCCTAATTACATTCAAAAGTATTTTAGCCAGCAATTCCGGTTAAATGGTAAAGATAAGTTTGGCAACCAACTATACCACATAAAGGAGACAGAGATTTGGGGATATGCCATAGACGAATTTGATTGGAAGCCAGCAAGTGACCCGAAAGTCCCTACCGTAACCTATTTTATAAAAGACGGAAAGGAATATTTAGTCGTTTCCCAATATCACCTAAATGAAGAAAGCGGGAACCATACAAGCACCTTGTACTTAGTGAGGAATAATGTAAAAGCAAATTGGAATGTTTATGATTATGTAGTGAAATTTTAAAGTAATCCTACTAAATATAAAAAAAGCGGTCATCTCTATTGAAGGGAGAATGACCGTAAATGAAAAAAAGAAAGTAAAAGAAGTATAAAATAATTGTCGAATATTGTCGATAGATTTTTCGAAAAAACACTTCATGTAATGATTACCAATAAATTTATCACTATTTGAAAATTGTGTTTAAAACAAATGAGGAATACCTTGATTTGTTGCCAATTTGAAATGAAGGCGATAAAGTATATGTAGTTGCATGTAGAAATGGGAGGTTTAGGAAATGAAAAAAATTCGCAAAGCCATTATTCCAGCAGCTGGATTAGGAACTAGGTTTCTTCCGGCAACTAAGGCAATGCCAAAGGAAATGTTACCGATTGTTGATAAACCAACTATCCAATATATTGTTGAGGAAGCGATTGCTTCAGGAATAGAGGATATTATTATTGTTACTGGAAAAGGCAAGCGTTCAATCGAGGACCATTTTGATAATGCCCCAGAGCTTGAACAAAATTTGGTAGAAAAGGGTAAGACTGAGTTGCTCGAATCAGTTAGGTATTCAACAAACCTAGCTGACATTCACTATATTCGACAGAAGGAACCGAAAGGATTGGGACATGCCGTTTGGTGTGCCCGTAACTTTATTGGTGATGAGCCTTTTGCAGTACTTCTTGGAGATGATATTGTTCAAAGCGAAACCCCTTGTTTAAAGCAATTAATCAATGTATATGAGGAAACTCATTCATCCATTATAGGAGTTCAGCAAGTTCCAGATGAAGAAACCCATCGATACGGAATTATAGCACCAGGTTTGCAAAATGGTCGGTGCTATCAGGTTGAAAGTTTAGTGGAAAAGCCTAAACCAGGGGCGGCACCATCTAATCTGGCCATTTTAGGTAGATACATTCTTACACCTGAAATTTTCATGTTATTGAATCAGCAAGAAACTGGGGTGGGTGGAGAAATTCAACTCACAGATGCCATTCAAAAATTAAATCGAATTCAAAGGGTATTTGCCTATGATTTTGAAGGTAAAAGGTACGATGTAGGGGAGAAAATTGGATTCATTAAGACAACCATTGAATTTGCTCTACAGCGTGAAGATCTCCGCAAAGAAGTAATGGAGTACCTAAAAGGGATTGTTGCTTTTTCAACAGAGAATGAATAGAGTTGTGGTGCCAGTTGCCACCCACTTTTTGGGTGGTGACCGGCATCCATATTTAGTATATACTATCTAATAAGTAAAAAAATTGGTTAAATGACGACATTATTAAGGAGCTGTTATTTTGAACAAAACAATGAAACTATATTCCTCTTTAGCTGCAGCCATCATGCTTTCTACTAGCTTTCTAGTACCTATGACTCATGCAGAAACGTATAACCAAAAAGAGGATCAACTATTTAGGGAGTTTCAACTTCAGCACTCTCATCTTTTTACAATGAAGGATGTTTCAACTCCTACAGATACAACCCAAACACAAGTCTCCACTCAGGCAATATATAAACAACAAATCGAAGCTGACCAAATCCATGGATATATTTTTAAAACAAGTGGTGGAAGTTTTACTGTAAAAACCCTTGATCAACAAACAGGTTCTGGTTCTATTGCCTATCATATATATAATGTTGATTCAGACAATATGTTGACTCCTTCATCAACAGGGGATATAAGCTTGCCAGCTGGTACTTATGATTTCCTTGTAGCAAGTATAAGTGATCAGCCAATTACCTATAACTATGAGTTGGATGGTCCATTTTCAGTTGAACCAGACACCACCTTGCCCTCTTTGCAGGTTACCAGTCCAACATTGAACCAATTTAGGGTTCAAAAAGGATCGTCAAGTGATGTTACTTTTACAGGTACCTCTAATGCCGACCAGCTTACCTTAACTAACGGAAATGCCGACATTAACCTAGGAACGACTGGAACGTTTAATCAAAAAATGACGTTGAAAAATGGGATGAACGATTTAGTTCTGACTGCCACAGGACCAAGTGGAAATGTCGTGACGTATTATTATTCTATTACGTTACCAGGCGTATCTCGTTTTCAAGGAAATGATCGATATGAGGTTTCCAGCGCGGTTAGCCAGGAATTAATTTCAGAAGGTGCGAATACAAGCGGTACCATTATTATTGCTAAGGGGGATGTATTTTCGGATGCGTTATCTGGAGGACCTTTGGCAACCGTTGAGGATGCTCCTATTCTATTAACGCCAACTAAAGCATTGCCTGATTCTGTAATAGGACAAATCAAAACTCTAGCACCGACAAAAGCAATTATTCTTGGTGGAACAAGCTCTGTTTCTACGAATATTGAAACACAGCTTAAATCATTGGGTGTCACCACCATTGATCGTGTCAGTGCGAAAGATCGTTATGGTGTAGCAGCAACTGTGGCTGACCGTATTTCTGGACAAACCCAATCAGATACAGCTATTATCGCAAGTGGAGAAGTATTCCCAGATGCCTTGTCTGCCTGTACGATTGCAGGGCCAAATGGAATGCCGATTCTACTAGTTCAATCAGGTACTGTACCGGATTCAATTCAAACCTATATCAAAAACCATCCTGAGGTAAAGAACTTTGTGGTAGTGGGCGGTACAGCAACCGTTAAAGATTCTGTTATAACCAAAATTAAAGCTTTACGAAGTGGCGCGATTGTTGATCGGATTTCCGGGAAGGACCGTTATGATCTTTCAATTAAAGTCGCTGAATACGGAATTGAACATTATCAAATGGACATGACCAATGTCGCTATTGCAAGGGGAGACTCTTTTGCAGATGCTCTGTCAGGAGCACCTTTAGCCAATTACTTAGTAGCACCTATTCTGTTGACTCCAACAACCAAACTTGATTCAGGGATTAGCTCATTCTTATCAGCACACAGCTCAGAAATTGACAACATGTACATTTTTGGAGGAACAGCCTCTGTTTCACAAAATACAGAAACCCAGTTAAATAGTTTTATTAAATAATAGATGAAGTAAAATAAAAAGGCGCTCAAAGGCGCCTTTTTATTTTATTTACTTATTTGATTGATAAATATTCATTCTTCGTTTCTTCTTGAAAAGGTTTTTTCTTATTAAAAGACTTTTAATCACTGAGCGCGCGTCTCAGAGCCCGTTTTTTAATTTTAAAAAGGATTTCGGTCACTGAGCGGCAGTCTCAGAGCCCGTTTTTTAATTTTAAAAAGGATTTCGGTCACTGAGCGGTTGTTTAATACAAAAATAAAGATTGTCGAGAAAAATACCCCTTTCTCGACAATCTGAATGGCGCTCGGTACGCCTGTTTTATTTTGATAATGATGAAACAACCTGATTTCCGACTGATCCTACCCCTCCGAGAACCACAAAGTTCTGGATAGAGCTGTTTGAAAGAGTTGTCGCCATAGAATCTGGCAGCTGGTTTTTAGGGGTTAATAATAATGCTGTATTATCCTTTGAGACAAGGACCGAGCCTGTCAAAGCATCGGCAAAGGTGTCACCGGTCGTTATGAAAAGTTTAGTTGGATTTGGATAATATTGATTCAGAATATTCTCTGCTACGGCATAGCGATCTTTTCCGCCAATTCTAATCGGTGTAGGAACCTCTTCAAAAACCTTTTGGCTAACGCTAGCTTCTCCACCCACAATAATGGTATTTTTTACTGACTTTTCATTAATAACATCACTTGTTTCTGAAGGAAGGTCATTCGGTTGTGTAAGTAAAATTGGAAAACCGTTTTCTGCTGCATATGGAGCAATGGAGAGGGCATCAGGGAAATTCAATCCATTGGCAATCACGGCTGTTTGGAAAGACCCCATTTCATCTGCAATATTTTTTGATACCTCAAAACGATCTTTCCCATCAATTCTGCTAACGGAAATGCCCATGTCTTGTATTTCTTTTACAACAGAATCACTCACACTGCCTGTTCCACCGATAATAATGGCATTCTGTGCCCCTAATCGAACCATTTCTTGCTTAGTAAAGCTATTTAAGCTGTCTGCCTCTGTTAAAAGAATGGGTGCATCATCCTTATGGGCTAGCGGTGCAGCGGATAGGGCATCGGCAAAAGCGTTATAATTACTGATAATGACCGTATTGGAAGTCTTCCACCCTTCTTTTGAAACATTGGCGGCAACCTCGAACCTATCACTACCACCTAATCTTTCTGGAGTTAAGGCTGACTGGATGAAGCCGTATCCGTATAATGGGTCATGTCCAGGTGCTCCAAGATCAATGGCATTTTTCTTTAGCTGATCAATTAACTCTTGATTGGAGGCCGTAGGATATTCTTCTTTTAAAAGGGCAAGGTCCCCGGTAACAAATGGGGTAGCCATGGAGGTCCCAGAGTAGGAAGCATACTGATTGTCTAGGACCGTGCTAAGAATATCTACTCCCGGTGCAGCAAAATCAATCTCATTTCCAGTCGAGGAAAAGCTTGCTCGCTGATTTTGTGAATCGGTAGCGGCAACCGCAATAGCTTTGTCATATTTTGCTGGAAAATCGACAGTATCTCCTGTTCCTGAACTATTTCCATCATTTCCAGCTGCAGCGACTACTAGAATACCCGCATCGTATGCTCGATTAATGGTCGCCTGTAATAGAGCAGAATCCTCAGGCGAACCGAGGCTAAGATTAACGATATCCATTTTATTGGTGATTGCCCAATCAATCCCTGCAATAATATCCGAAGTCAGGCCTTCCCCATTTTGGTTTAAAACCTTTACAGCATATAGCTGTGCATCCGGTGCAACACCAACAATTCCAATTCCATTATTTTTGGCAGCAATAATTCCGGCAACATGTGTGCCATGGCCATTATCATCTGTATAAGAGCTAGTATAAGAAACAAAGGACTTTCCACCAGCAATGTTTAAATCCTCATGCGGATAAATTCCACTATCAATAACAGCTACTTTTACATTTTTCCCGGTATATTGTGAGTTCCAAGCCTTTGGAGCTTGGATTTGGGTAACACCCCAGTTCTGCGTTTGCTTCTCTATTTCCACCTTTTGATCATTTTCCACGGATTGAATGGAGCTGTTGTGGCTTAAAAGGTCGACATTTTCAATAGGAATAGATGCTCTTATAGCTGGAATATTCCTGTACTGTTCAAGAATGGTTCCACCAAGTTGAGTAATAAGCCCTTTATCAACTTCATTTTTAAATAGGATAAGTTTGTCAGCCTTCAAGCTTTCTCCGTGTACTCTCATATTACTTTGAAAGAATAGTAGGCTTATAAGAGAAACTGTAACGCCAAGTCGTTTTATTATTTTCCTCATGTGATTCATTACCTTTCTCTTATATTTTTCCTATTGTGAAATAGAAAAGTATGAAAATACTAATAAGCTAAGAATACCACCTTAGGGAAGTTTGCGTCATTATTAAATTGATAGTTCATAAGATGTAATTTTGGACAATTGTGTAGGATGTGGAAAAAACAATATTAATGAAGAAAATAAAAGCAGAGTCTTTGCTTGAAGGAAAAAAAGGTATGTAAAAAATAAAAAAAGGTGGAATAAATAATTTTATTTTTCCATAAGTAAATAAAGTGGTAAAAAATAGTTGATTTTTAGGTAGAATAATTTAATAATAGAAGAGGATGGTAATAATTACTATACCCTTCCAATTAGTATTTTCGCAAAAAGTACTAGATTTTGTTAAAAATTTGTATTATTATAGTTTTTAAGATGATTATTGCCATTGAGGTAATATTTATCCTGCTTAACATAATTTTACCCTTTTCCGTATTAAAGACAGAGATTATGATATGGAAGTTGGTAAGAGTTTGTTAGTTTTATTAGGCGTTGGTTGTATTGGAATAAATCCATGCTTCTAATGAACTAATTTTTTATAAAAGAAGGGAGAAATAAATTAAATGAATAAAAAGAAAGCTATTAAAATTGCAACAGCTTCTGTTCTTGCAGCTTCTACATTCGCAGCAGTTGCACCTTTTACAACAGAGGCAGCAGTAAACCTTGATGCAGTAGTTAACAATGCTGTTTCAGTAGCATTACAAGCTCACCAAGCATATACTGTTCCAGCAAAAACTGGTACATTAGTTGATTGGCACACTGTACAAAGCAAAGTAATCGTTGCAAAAAGCACTTACAGCAGTGCAGTAGCAACTGTAAACAAATTAGCAGGAAGCAAAAAAGCTTACTATCTAGGCAAATTAGCTTCTGCAGCTAAGTACATTTCATATGCTCAAGGCTACATAACAGCCATTGACACTGCACAAAAATTACACCTTGAAGCTAATCATCTTGGAGCAAGCACAACTGTTGATGCTGCTAATGCTGCATATGTAAACTTCCCAGCAGATATTACATCTGCACAAACAAAAGTTACAAGCATTACTGCTGACACATTAACTAAAAACCTAATTGTTAAAACATTCTTTGGTTACCCACAATCTTTAACTACAATCATCCCTGCAGTTGTTGCTGCAAACACCAGCTTAAAAGCTGCTGAAGATGCTTTAGCTAAGAATGATACTACAACTGCAAAAACTAACTTAGATGCATATACTGCACAACTTAAAAACTTTGATGCTAGCGGATCTAACATTGTTAAAGTTGTTAAAGCTTATCAAGTTACCGTTCAAGCTAAATATGATGCAGCAACTGCAACTGCTGCTGTTACAAGTGTAAGTGCGGTTAACGGTAAACAGTTACTTGTTAAATTCAACAAAGCTGTAGATACTACTTCTGCACAACTTGCAGGAAGTTATACGTTGACTGGAACTACTAAAACTGTATCAAATGCAACAGTTCAAGCTGACGGTCAATCAGTTCTGTTAACTTTAAGTGCTTCAGTTTCTAATACAACTCCTGAAACTTTTGGAGTCACTGTTAATGGTGTAGCATTAAAATCTGATTCAAGTACAACATTCCCAATCTTTACTTCCACTGTAACTGTAAGTGACACTACAGCACCAACAGTTGCAAGTGTTACATCAGTAACAAATGGTTCAACAGCTACTTCTGCAACAGTTACTTTCTCTGAACCAGTTTCAAGTGGTTACATTATTTTTGATGGTGGAGTAACAAAATATGCAGTAACTGCTGGTAGCACAACTACAACTATTAGTGGAAATGGATTAGCACTTGATTCAAGTAAATCACATACTATTGAAGTTGTTAACTTAAAAGATGGCTCAGGAAACGCAACTGCTGACGCATCTTCTTCCTTTACAGTTACTAAGGATGCTGTTGTTCCAGTAATTTCAAATGTTTCTGCATATAATGACAATAAAATCCTTGTTACATTCAGCAAAAAAGTGCCAGTAGATGGTAATGGAAACCTTGCTGATGTAAATGGAACAGCTATCCCTACAACTAACTTTGCAGTAAAAGATGAAACTCTTACTACTCTTAATTCAGTTGCTTCAATTAAAGCTCTTGCTAGCGATACTACTGGTACACAGTTTGTAGTTGATTTTGGTGGAAATTCAACTTTATATACAAATTCTAATACTAGAAACTTACAGTTAGTTGTCACTGGTACTGGAATTACTGATACTTTAGGAAATGCTCTTACAAGTGTAGTTAAACCAGTAACTTTAACAAAAGATACTGTAGCTCCATCAGTAACTAATGTAACTGTACAAAAGACAAATGGTTTAGCTACATCAATTACTTTGAACTATAGCGAACCTGTAAATGCAACAACTGCTGCTGTTTCAATCGTTAATGCTAGTGGTGTTCTTCTACCAGCAGTAACTGGAACTATTGGCGCAGACGGTAAATCAATTGTTGTTCCTGTAACTGGAACTGGCAACGTGTCAGTATCTGTAAACCCTGGATTTGTAACAGATACTTCAGTAAGCCTAAATCCTAGTGCGGCTTACAGTACAAATGTTGACCTTGGTACGCCAGCAGCTTCAGTATCTAAATTTGATATAACTGCTACTCCAGTTGTAAGTGGTAAAGTTATTACAGTAACTTTCCCTACAGCAGTTAAAGGTGGAAATTCATCTGATTCTGCTACAAACCTATCTAACTATACTTTAGGTGGAAAAGCATTACCTGCTGGAACTACTATCACTTTAAATCCTGTTAACCAACCATCTGCAGGAACAGTTGCACAAACAATTGCAACTATTACTTTACCAGCTGGATCAATTGCTGCTGATACACAAGCTGCTGTATTTACAATCAATGCAGGTATTGCTGGATTAGACGGTTCAATATCAAATGCAGTAACAAAAACTTTAACAATTAATGATAATACTGCACCTGTATTACAATCAGCTCGCCTAGTATCAACAACTGGAACTTCAACTGTAATTGAATTAACTTACAATGAAGCTATGAATCAAGCATTAGTTGCTAATAATGTTTTAGATGAGTTACAATTCACTGATAATGGAACTGTTGTAGGTACTGCTGCAACTGCTGGTACCGTAAGTGGTTACACAAATAAAGTATTGGTAACACTTACTACTACTGGTACTGTTAAAACAACAGATACAATCACAGTTAAAACAATTGCTGCCACTGTTGCTGACCTTGTTGATAACTCACTTGGTGCAAATGCTGAAACTACTGGTACTACAGTAACAGTTCAATAAGATGCAATAAAATGTGGATATACGGGGACAGGTTCCTCGGCCCAAATTGAGAGACTTTTATAAGGTAAAGCTCTGTAGAGAGAAATCTCTACGGAGCTACTTTTTTGAAAATTTTATATCTACAGCCCCATAATTTTAATTGGATTTATCCATCATGTATGCAATTAATTATGGAGTGTAGAAAATGGGTACGTTTCGAGATATCTCCCATTTTTTACACCCCATAGTTGAAAGGAAAAGCATTGCTCCCTTCGTGCATGCATTGGTTATGCGGTGTAGAAAAGGATAGCCTTGTGGAGAGGAATCTCTGCGGGGCTTTTCTTTTTTGCAAGAAATCGAATCAGATAGAATAATAAATATATTTTTTGGTTAAAAGCATTTTAAGCCCTAATTCCGTTTTGGGAAGTTAGAGCTATTTCTATTTAAATAGGAATTTGTAATAAATAACTATTGATGGAAAAGCATTAACTGCTACTGATTGTGTTACTGATGTACAATTTTGCTTGAAAGAAATTTAGTTTTTAAAATAACTATTTTAATTTGGATATGATCCCTGAAACTAAAATTAGTTGTAGTTAATGGAGATAAGTTTGTCGTGTTTTGTAGATTTTTGAAGGAAGAAATAGGATTTTGGAAAAAAAACATACAAATTAGGTGTATTTTGTTTATAATTAATAGGGAATGTTAAAATATGAAAATGTAGGAAGGTAGAATTGAGATGAAAAAAAAGGAGACATCCTTGCGTTCTATTGTAGGGTGCTTAGTAATAGTTTTAGTATTTGGACTTGGCTATGCTTTTTTTTCAGGGAAAAAGCAAGATGAACAGTTTGCAAATGTTCAAGCCATTTATAATCAGTCATTACAACTCTATAAGCAAGGACAATATGGTAAAGCACTGCCTCTTTTGAGACAGGTAGAAGGTATTCAAACCGATTCATATGCTGTGAGATATAATACTGGTCTAGCACTTGCTAATACTAGAGATTGGAATGGAGCGGCAACAGAATTTAAAAATGTGCTTGATATAAATCCCAATAATGTGGAGGATCCAGTTTTTATGCTGCAATTTGCTGAAATACTTACATTTGCCAAAAAAAATGACGAGGCAAAAATGGTTCTTGCACGTTGCGAAAATTTGCCAATTCCACAGCAAATACCTGATTACAAAAACGAAGTTAATGTATTGCTTGCTCAACTATCAGCAAGTTCACGATAAGGATGGTTAATTTATGAATAGTTATTATGGCTTAAATATTCAACGTGACGAAAAAGAAGATCAACACTCAAGACAACTAGTTGATAAGTGGATTTTTATTACTCTTATGGCTGTTTTAATTCTGGTTCCCCTGTTAATAGGTTCACATGTTTCTAATGTGATAAGTCCATTGATTTCTGATAACAGTTTACTTTCATCAGGGCTTCGAGGTGATATGTACACATATTATAAATATGTTACTCTAATTACTTTGACAATCGTAGCATTTTTATTATTTTTGTATAAAATGTTTATTCTTGGTTACAAATTACCAATGCGCATAATTTTATATTTTTTTGTAGTTTTTTCAATTGCGGTCTTGATTTCGACAATGTTTTCTCCAAACAAAACGATTGCGCTTTTTGGTCAATATAATCGGGCCGATGGTGCATATTCATATTTATGTTACATAATACTCATGTTTATCGCAATGAATATAGAATATCCAAAAAAAGTATTGGAATATGTTCTTTACGCTTTTTACCCGGTCGTTTTTTTAAATTTTGTTTTAATAATGATGAACTTTACCGGTCACGATGTTCTATCATATAGATTTTATCAAAAGATTATGACCATGTTTGATCCCAAGGGTGTTACTTTCGGTGCGGGTTCATATGAACTGGGTACATTTAGTCATGGGAACTATATCAGTGGGATGTTTAGTATTATGACAATTATGTTCCTTTCTTGGGCAGTTATCGACAAAAATATTATTCGTAGATTCATAAACGTTTTTGTCGCATTGCTTTCAATGGCTACATTACTAATGGGTACTTCAAATAGTGGTTTCTTCACATTTTTATGTATGACTCCATTCATTATATGGTTAGCAATTAGATCTTCAAATAAGAAACTTGCAATTATTTCATTAGTGGTATTTTTGATTTTGTCCGCTTCAACGTTAAATATCTTGGCTTTAAAAAAACCTATAGTGTGGGATGAATCAGTAGGAATGTTTATTAAACACAACCCATACATGGGTAATCCAGCAAAACAAACCTCGCTAAAAAGTAGTAGTGGATTGCAACCATCAATAATAGTAGAACATAAAGTATATGCAGCAGATAACAAATTTATTTTACCAGTACTTCCGAAAAGCGCTTGGACAGCGGGAACTGGGCGTATTTACATCTGGAAGGAAGCATTGAAGTTGGTAGCAGAACGGCCTTTCTTCGGATATGGTTTAGATACAATTTTATATCATTTTCCCGATTTTAATATTGAAGCACGAGCTAATTTAAGTGAAGCAACTATAGTAGATAAGACGCATAGTCTTTATGTTGGAGTTATCTATGGAACTGGTATTGTTGGTATGATCGGTTTCCTAGGTATTTTGATAATAATAGGATGGACGGCTTTAAAAGAGATTCTTCGTTTTAAGCCAACGTCCGGGTTTATTGTTCCGCTTTGTATGGCGTGGATTACCTATTTAATTCAAGCTCTGTTTAATGACTCAGTGCTCGGTGTAACAAGTTCGTTTTTTACAATAGGTGGCGTTTTGCTGGCAGTATTATATAAAAAGAAAGAAATTGGAATTAAGGAAATCCAGTTCAACAAAAATATCATTTAAATATCTTTTTATATGGGAATAACTTCATACCTATTTTCTAATAAGGTATTGATATCTCACAATGATATTAGTAAAAGGGAGTGTAATTTTGGAGAGTACCGGTGAGAGATATATAAGCGAATTGAATGGGTTGGAGATGTATATTGAACACCAGCAAAGGTATCAATCAATTTTACCCTTAATAAGGGGCAAAAAAGTTCTAGATGCTGCCTGTGGAGTTGGATATGGTAGTG
>JAUZPL010000077.1 GCA_030705955.1 Bacillota bacterium
GGCAGTGAATTTAAGAAAATTCACTGCCAACAACTAAGGTAATAGAAGAATTAACACCCCAAAATAGAGAAAGGTGAATTTGAGTACGCTCAAATTCACCTTTCTTACTATTTGAAGCTAGTTATGTCCCAGCCTCTTTTTGTTCTTGGTATTAAACATACATCAATTAATTACCATTAACATAACCAGCCTAAAAATAAAATAGTTTGTCCATAATGGGAATTAGCGCAAGTTTAAATAGGAGGTAACCAAATTGGGCAAATGTAATTTTAACGCTATAGAAATCCACTCAAATGAAGCACCCATTTTGATGATGGAACAATTAGGACAATTTGAGGTAGAAAATGATTTAGCTAATAATTTATTCTGTGGCTTTCACACTTTCCAATATGAAGGTAGAAAATATATGCATATTGGCTGGAATAGCGCGAACGGGGTTGCCTACCATACATTAAAGTTATTTTCCGAAACGACCAGTCGCAAATTCTTTACCCGTTTCAATGAGCTGTGCACACTACCACTATCAGAGGTACAAAATATTTTTTATCAAAATAAAGATGAAGACTTTATCGAACCCATTTGGGCAATAGAAGAAATGGCATAAAACCTTTAGTAGCTAATCAGAATTTATATACATAAATTCTGAACGCATCAGAGCAACTACGCCTCATGAACCGCTTTTAGGGCTCGCCAATCGGCGAGTTTTCTTTATAGAGGAGTTTACTTAGTCGAAGGAAACTATAAAGATTACTTTTATGAAGTATCAACAAAACCAACCAGTTTCTTCAAAAAGGTTTATTACCATCAACTTTTTTCTAAAACTTTGCATATCACTATAAATTATACGTTTTACATTTTTCATAGAGGTTTGTTTTGCTAATATCTAAAAATTTCGCTGCCTCCAATTTATTCCCATTAGTAGCTTTTATTGCATTCTCAATGGCCTTTTTTTCAACAATAGCCAAGGTATCCTTTAACGGTTGTATTGGCAATGAGGAAAGTTCTGTCGAGCAACCTCTTATTGTAACCGCTTTCTCAAAATTGCTGTTTTCTCTCTCTTGATCTCTTAAATATAAAGGCAGATGTCCGACTTTAATGGTTTGACCATCTAATACATTAATAGAACGCTCGAGCACATTTTCCAATTCCCGAATATTTCCCGGCCATGAATGCTGCGTGAGTTTTTCCATGACCTCTGGAGATAGCTCTATGCCTTTTCGAAAAAATTTATTTTCTAGCTTTTTTAATAGGCCCTTTGAAATTAACTCTATATCTTCTTTTCTTTTTCTTAGTGGGGGAATTTCAATTATAATGACATTAAGACGGTAATATAAATCTCGACGAAATTTTCCTTCCTCCACCATTTTTTCAAGATCACGATGGGTTGCCGCAATAATTCGAACATTTACTTGAATGGATTTTTGCCCTCCAACCCGATGAATTTCCTTCTCCTGTAAAACTCTTAAAAGTTTACTTTGCATAGAAAGTGGCATGTCCCCAATTTCATCTAAAAATATTGTCCCGTTGTTAGCTAATTCAAACTGCCCTTTCTTTCGACCTTTTTTAGCACCTGTAAATGCACCATCCTCATATCCAAATAGCTCAGATTCCAGCAAATGGTCAGGAATAGATGCACAGTTTATTGCAACAAAAGGCAAACCTGCACGGTGACTGTCATTATGTATCGAATGGGCAAATAATTCCTTGCCCGTGCCTGATTCCCCAACCAATAAAACCGATGAATTATTCTTTGAGATACGTTTAGCCAGGTCCTTTGCAGAAGAAAATATGGTGCTACTTCCGATTAAGTCATTAAATTGATATTTGCTTCTTAAATCCAATTGAATCTTTGATTTATAATACTTCAGTTCTTCGACAAGATGTTGGATTCTACGATTATACATCTGCCATTCTTCAGGGCTTCGAAACATCACGGTTCCAACTGCCCCAACAACTTCACCATCAATAATAATTGGATAGCGGTTAGCAATCATTTCACTGCCATTTATTGGTTGGACAGCTGCAAGCTCCTTTTGACCTGTTTTAGCGACTATATGCATACGGGAGTTTTCAATGACCTCTGAAGTATGTTTGTATAGGGAATTTTCCACTGTTGTGCCCAAAAATTCGCAATATGCATCACTAATATAAAGAATAATTCCGTCTCGATCAACCACTACTGTACGCTCTGAGAGAAGATTAATAATTTGTTCATGCCAATTAAAGGGGACCTTATCAAATACTTGATACATGATTTTTCACCCTTTCCAATATTAATAATTTTATTATACCAAACAATATTACGTTGTTGCCGTCATCAAACATATATAGAAAGAATCCCATTCGTTCTTCCGAATAGGATTCCAATTATCATTATTGAACGGTATAGCCACCATCCATAATGACGGCCTGCCCAGTAACTCCTTTTGCTTTATCACTAGCTAAAAACACAGCATAATCTGCAATTTCACTTACCGATAATAGCCTTTTTTGAGGTACTAACGGATAAATTACTTCTTCCAAAACACTTTCAAGGGGAACATTTCTTGTTGTCGCAAGATCCTTTAATTGCCCACGAACCAGTGGGGTATCCACATATCCAGGGCAAAGAGCATTAACCGTGATTCCTTGTGCAGCACCTTCCAATGCGGCAACCTTTGTTAATCCAATGACCCCATGCTTTGCGCTATTATAAGCTGCCTTTCCGGCAAAACCGATAACGCCATTGATGGATGCCATATTAATTATTCTTCCGTAGCCCTGCTTTTTCATTATTGGAAATACGTTTTTAATTCCTATAAATGGTGCTGTCAGCATGATTTTAACAAGTAATTCAAACTTTTGAGTAGGGAATTCTTCAATTGGCGATACATATTGCATTCCTGCATTATTTACTAAAATATCAATTGTCCCAAACATCTTTACAGCTTGATTAAGGCTATTTTTATATGCTTCCTCATCTGTCACATCGCAAGGTGCTGAGAGTGCTTCGTATCCATTTTCCCTTAAGGTTTCAGCTACCTGATCACTTTTTTCCTTATTCAAGTCAGAAATAATGACTTTTGCCCCTTCATCAGCAAATGCTTTAACTACTTCAAGCCCAATTCCGCTTGCAGATCCTGTAACAAATGCTACCTTTCCCACTAATGAATTTGTCATTTTTTTCACCCTCTATATCTGAATTCAAAACTTCCCATGTACCTTTATTTCACAAACGTGAAAGCTTTTTTATAGAATTACCTTATCTAAGTAAAGGCGAAGTAAGAGAAGATCTACTTCTCTTACTTCCTTAATCTACTTTTCTTTTAAACAATTCCAAATAAGGAATACAAGCCAATAACGAAGAAAACAGCAGCAGTTTTGATAAGTGTTACTGCAAAAATATCACGATAGGATTGTTTGTGTGTTAATCCTGTAACAGCAAGCAGAGTAATGACGGCTCCATTATGTGGAAGTGTATCCATTCCTCCAGATGCCATTGCAACAACTCGGTGCATGACTTCAGGAGGAATATGAGCAGCTGTAATTGCCTTATTATACTTATCAGCCATCGCGCCAAGGGCAATCCCCATTCCTCCAGATGCAGACCCAGTCATACCCGCAAGCGAACTAGTTGTAACCGCTCCGTTTACAAGTGGATTAGAAAAAGTATGGGAGATTCCATTACTGATTTTTCCAAAGCCAGGAAGAGCTGAGATAATGCCTCCAAACCCATACTCGGACCCTGTGTTCATTGTAGCTAGAAGAGCACCTGCAATACTGAGATTTAGCCCTTCTTTCAGGTTTTTAGTTACTCGCTTCCAATCGAATGCTAATGATGTTAGAATTCCGATTACCAACGCTAACTCAATGGCCCATACAGCTGCAGAAGCAGCGACATCCACCGTATATGTTTTTAACCCAAGTGCTGAAAAATCGAACCCGTTTGGATACCATTTAGGAATATAGGTGATAAAGATTTTATTTGCTACACCCACAAGAATTAAAGGAATAAATGCCAGAATTTGTTTGCCAATCGATAGCTGTGTCGTTAAATCAGGAGCCGCCACTTCATTAGTTTCAACTTTATAGTTTTCTAAACCAGCTGCATTTTCCTCAGCAAATCCGTAATAGCCTTCACCAGCCTTTTCAGCTTTTCTTCTTCTCATTTCTAGATACAGTAATCCAATGATTAAAACAAAAATAGCTCCTAAGATTCCAAGAGTTGGTGCAGCATATATATTTGTTTTAAAAAAAGCAATTGGTATAACATTCTGGATTTGTGGTGTTCCTGGCAAAGCATCCATTGTAAATGTAAAGGAACCTAATGCGATCGTGCCAGGAATAAGTCTTTTAGGAATGTTAGCCTGTCTGAACATATGAGCAGCAAATGGATAAATAGCGAACACTGCCACGAATAAACTTACTCCACTGTAAGTTAAGATGGCCCCTAACAATACAATGGTCAGCATTGCGCGTTTCGCACCAAGTATGCGTACAATTGTCTTGGCAATGGATTCTGCTATTCCAGACATTTCAACTACCTTACCGAAAATAGCTCCCAGTAAGAAGACTGGAAAATAAGATTGAATAAAACCAACCATTTTTACCATGAATACACCGGAAAAGAAAGGCAAAACATGACTTGGAGCAATAAGGACAACAGCTAGAAGTGCACAGATTGGTGCAAACAAAATAACTGAAAAGCCGCGATAGGCAACAAACATTAATAGACCAAGCGCCAACAGAATAACAAATAACTCCATATAAATCCCCCTTTTAAATGTTTAACCTACAACGCCAATTTTCTCCCAATAAGTAAGCGGTTTCAAAAAAGTTCGATCCTCCCCTTTTAAAAAATATCTTTCGCCTATATTACTAGCAATTTTTGTGCCAAGTTTAATAAGTTATCAAACTATTATTCTTTATTCAAAAAAAGCATATTAATAATCAAGTTTATACTATTTATCAAAATGATTCCTATTTTTAGGAATTTTTCCATTCCGATAAAAAGGAATTTTCCTATTTTATGGAATTTTCTGTTATTTATTTTCTTTCTCCATCTCTACAATTGTTGCAATACCCTGCCCCCCGCCAATACAAAGTGTGGCCAATCCATAATGCGATCCCCTGCGTTTCATTTCATGGAGCAAGGTAACAAGTATGCGGGCACCACTTGCACCAATTGGATGACCCAATGCGACCGCACCACCATTTACGTTTAGTATTTCGTTTGGAATCTGGAGTTCACATCCTACAGCAAGAGATTGTGCAGCAAAAGCTTCGTTTGCTTCAATCAAGTCTATATCATCCATTGAAATCCCAGCTTTTTCTAGTGCCTTTTTAGTAGCTGGAACAGGCCCAATACCCATAATCCTTGGATCAACACCTGCTGTGCCATTACCACGAATCACCGCCAACGGTTTAATTCCCAGTTCATCTGCTTTTTCTCTACTCATGAGAACCAACGCGGCAGCTCCATCATTAATCCCTGAAGCATTGCCTGCTGTTACTGTTCCATCTTTTTTAAAAGCTGGATTTAACTTTGCAAGTTTTTCAGTTGTTACCCCTGGACGAGGAAACTCATCCCTATCGAAAACGATTGGATCTCCCTTACGCTGTGGAATGATTACTGGAACAATTTCTTCATCAAACCGTCCTTCCTTAATTGCTCTTTCTGCCTTTTGTTGGCTCCATGCGGAGAATTCATCTTGTACTTCCCGTGTTAGGCCATATTGCTCGGCTATGTTTTCTGCAGTTACGCCCATATGATAGGAATTTATAGCACATTGGAGACCATCCTGAATCATGCTATCCAGAATTTCTGCATCCCCCATACGGAAGCCAGTACGGCCCTCCATTAATAGATATGGTGCTAGACTCATATTTTCCATTCCACCCGCTACAACAATTTCCGCATCTTTAGTCTGGATCGTTTGCGCCGCTAAATGGACTGCTTTTAAACCTGACCCGCAAAGCTTGTTAATCGCCATAGAGGTAACTTCAATTGGCAATCCTGCTTTAATTGAGGCCTGACGTGCAGGTCCCTGACCAAGCCCTGCTTGAAGAACATTTCCCATTATGACTTCATCCACTTGTTCCCCTTTTATTCCAGCACGGTTTAAAGCTTCTTTAATGACAATCGCTCCTAGCTCTATTGCCGGGGTTGTACTCAATGTCCCCATAAAGCTTCCAATTGCTGTACGAACAGCACTTACAATGACTACATCACGCATAAAAGTTGTCCTCCTGTTTGTTATAGTTTTTCCTTCAAAACTGTATCAATGAAAATAATCTTTTTACTTTACTAAAATAGCTGGATTGATCTTAAAAAAAGCCTCAGTCTTTTCTTCAACCGTTTTCAGATCAACTCCATCCTGAAGTTCTTCAAGAATTAAGCCATCTTCTGTGACTCTAAAAACAGCCAGCTCTGTAACGATTAAGTCAACAACACCTTTACCTGTTAAAGGAAGTCTGCATTGTTCAAGGACTTTTGAAGACCCACTTTTCGCTGTATGTTCCATTGCTACAATCACTTTCTTTGCTCCTGTCACAAGGTCCATTGCTCCCCCCATGCCAGGAACCATTTTTCCAGGAACCATCCAGTTAGCCAAATTCCCTTTTTCATCCACCTCTAGCCCTCCAAGTACCGTAACATCTATATGTCCCCCACGAATTAACTCGAAGGAGAAAAGACTATCAAAGAAAGCTCCCCCAGGCAAAATACTTGCAGGCTGTCCTCCAGCGTTAACAAGATCCGGATCCACGTCTCCTTCTAATGGTCCAAGGCCTATATAACCGTTTTCGGATTGAAGAATAACATTTACACCTGGCGGCAAAAAGCTCGGCACCATCGTGGGAAGGCCAATTCCAAGGTTTACAACATCTCCATCATTCATTTCCTTCGCAACCCTTGCAGCAATCATTTGTTTCGTGTTTAATTGAGTACTTACCATTATCAGCAACCTCCGTGAACGTAAATTTTATCAACAAGGATACCTGGTGTTATTACCTCATCTGGATCAATCTCGCCGATCTCTACTACTTGCTCTACCTGGGCAATAACAGTATCAGCTGCTAAAGCCATCATGGGGTTAAAGTTTCTTGCTGATCTGTGATAGATTAGGTTTCCGGCTTTATCTGCTTTATACGCTTTAAGAAGCGATACTGAAGCACGAAGCGGTTTTTCAAGTATATACTCACGTCCGTCAACCGCAATCTTCACTTTTCCTTCTTCGACGACAGTACCTATCCCAGTAGGGGTCAGTACTCCACCTAATCCTGCTCCTCCTGCACGGACACGTTCAGCTAGAGTACCCTGAGGGACCAATTCCACATCTAATTCACCAGCAATCATTTGTCTTCCTGTTTCAGGATTCGTCCCTATATGTGAGGCAATGACCTTTTTTACGACTTTGTTGGAAATTAGAGGGCCAACACCCGTTTCAATGAAGGCGGTGTCATTTGCAATCAGAGTAATATTCTTTACTTTCGCTTCTAGTAAGGCAGAGACAAGGCCCTGTGGCGTACCTACACCCATAAATCCTCCAGCCATAATGGTCATCCCATCCTTGAAAATCGATGAAACTTCCTCTTTTGTAATGATTTTATTCACTTACAGCACCTCCTAAATATATTTACAAAGGACATTAAATCCCTTACACCTTTTTAAATGCAAGAACTGTGCCAAATCCCTATGTTTTTCTATAAAAATACTATTATAGAAATTTTAATTTCTTGCTTTCAAAGCCTTTTTATTTTTCTAAGTTGAATAAAATCACGGCTCTGTTGATTGAGTTTTTGAGAAACAGCTTCTCCTGTATACGAATAAATTCCTTCCCCTGTTTTAACCCCTAATTTTCCTCCTTCTGCAAACTCCCGGATGAGGGCTGGCGCTTCCTTACTGTTATCCAATTCAGGTGCTATATTGTCAAATACCCGTTGCCAGGTATCCAAGCCACCAAAATCAGCAATTTCAATTGGTCCTGTAAATGCCCACCGGAACCCTGGACCTGCTGTTATAGCCGTATCAATATCTCGAGCACTAGCAACACCTTCTTTTACCAAATAAAATGCCTCGCGCATTAGTGCTGTTTGTAAACGGTTGGCAATAAACCCTGTTACTTCCCTCTTTAGAAGAATAGGAGACTTTCCAATATCTCGAATAAGCTCCATTGTTTCATCAATCACTTCACTTTTTGTCCGAGCATGCTGGACAATTTCAACTAAGGGAACCAAATGGGCTGGGTTAAAGAAATGGGTAATAACCATTTGTTCCGGAAAGGAGGACTTTTCCGTTAATCGGGAAAGAGGATAAGTTGATGTATTAGATGCCACAATTGTTTCAGGTCTTATCATTTCACTTAATTTTGAATATAGAGCCCACTTTAGTTCAATTACCTCTGGAATTGCTTCAACGATAAAATCCGCCTCTATAACAGCCTTTTTCAAATCAATTGCGCAGGTAATATTTTCCAATGCTGCTTTCTTCTTCCCTTCGCATACATCATTTTCTTCAACAAGCAAGGAGAGATTTTCTTCAATCCTTGATTTAGCTTTTACTAAAAACTCTTCCTTTACGTCATTTAATGTTACAGAATAACCATTTATTGCAAATGACAGAGCAATATTGCTGCCCATTACCCCGGAACCAATTACAGCAATTTTTTTCACCTCTTTTTCCCCCTTCAAGAATTTGTAACACTCCCTTTATTTCTTGCAAATTTCATGCCAAAAAAAAGGTCTGACCTAAATCGTATTTCAACGACCTAGGTCAGATCTTTTTTCTTTATTTCTATGCACTTAGTAATACCCTATTCCTTCATATAGCTAGTTACACTTTTTCAAAGTTTTTATATTATCCTTTTGGTCTAAATCCAACCATATCCTTATATTTTATATAGACAAGCATTATTTATAACATATTCTATATGAAATAGGAGTGATCAACATGTATAGTGTTTATTTTTTCGAAAACAAAGACCTTTTATTAACTCAGTTTTTAAAACAAGTTCCTTCGGCAGGTGAAGCAATTACCATTAAAGGCCGTAAAGGAAAGGTTTCAAATGTTAACAGTGTTGACGAGAAACGTTTTTATGTGCATGTTACATTAGAGACCGTTAATAAAAATAAACTCATAGTCGATAATTCAAAAAAGAAAAAAGGTAAATAACTTTTGGGTAAAGGTAGATCCTATTATAAAACGGTTAAACAGGAATCGATATATAAAAGGTTGTTCCCTTTCCCTTTTCGCTCTCTACTTCAATTTTTCCTTTCAATTTATCTATCGTACTATAAACCATGAGCATTCCAAGTCCGGTTCCTTCTTTTTTCGAAGAATAATAGGGTCTCCCTAAGAGTAAAACTTCTTCTCTTGTCATCCCAACTCCAGTGTCTCTTATTTTAATCATAATATCCTTCTTTTCATTCGTTACATCTATATATAGGGTGCCCCCCTTTTCTCTCATTGCCTCTATTGCATTTTTAAATAGATTAATTAAACTTTGTAGTATTTGGTTTTTGTCATACTGAATATTTGAAAGGTTATTAAAATAAAACTCTATCTCAACAAGATACATGTTTGCATATGGAGTCATGACGTTCTTTACATATTCTATTTCATTTTTAAGATTTGAATAAATCATATTTTCTGATTGAGGTTTTGCAAAAGCAAGAAAATCACTGACTATTTTTTCAGCTCTTTTTAATTCTAACAATGAATACTCAATATACTTTTTTTCTTCTCCCAGTATGGCCTGTGAAGTATTTAAAAGCTGCAAAAATCCTTTTGTTACAGTAAGAGGATTTCGTATCTCGTGGGAGACACTGGCTGATAAATCACTTAACACACTTAACCTTTCAGAATGCAGAAAAGATTCACGGGTTTTTATATTAACCATTATTTTTTCTATTAAGATCATAATAATAGCCATTACAACAATACCTGTTGTCAAAGCATAAAAAGTTAATAACCAAAATTCCTTATTTAATCTGGGTAAAGCAATCCCAAACCAAGTTATATAAATTACCATGGAAAGAAAAGAAACTATAACAGCCCCAATAATACGGTTTCGAGGGCTTTGCTTTATAAACTTTTTATGTAATAGAGGCACTGATACAAAAATAATAGTAGAAAAAATGAAGGAATGACCAATTCCTGGTCCCCCAATTAGATATCTGTATACATTTAGGAGAATATACATTGGAAAGGTATATTTATAACCTCCGAAAAGTGCCACAATCAAGAAAGGTATATAGCGCAAATCAAAAATATATCCTCCCTCTAATTTTAAAGGATATACCATGCAAAGGACCATTGAAATGGAAGAAAGAAATAGTAGAATATAATAATGCAATCTATTTTCAAAAAATATAAGAAAAATTAGAACCGGAAAAAGCAAAAAAAGAAAGTTTAAAAGTAAAGTTTCAATCAATGCGGTACTCCTTTCAATCTTTTTATTACTTAATAGTAAATTTTAGGAAGAATAAGTAATAGTTTACTACACTCAGGTGAATTCGCACAATGATATATGTGTTAATTCATATTTATACTTTTCAAAAAGAAGATATTTTATATAATGCTTTTTTCTTGCCTACCAATCTACTTCTACAAAAAATGATATTTTCCTTTTAAAGTTTCCTAAAATTGTTATCCTTCATTCAAGCAAAATGACTTTGCATGAAGTTCCCTTTTAAAAAAACTTTACTTAAAAAAATAAAACGTTTACAATAAATTTGTGTAAAAAGGTGAAAAATTTTCCAAAAGGGGGGGTGTATTATGAACACTGGAATGTATGTATTCAATCAGACAAATCAATTTCATAATGCAGTCCATGGAAAATGTTATAGGTATTAATCTTTAATAGTAATCATTTATGTATGTTGAACCATGGACTGTAGTGTATTCGTTCATGGTCTTTTTATATTATTAAGGGGCAGAATTGTCCTTTAATCCCAAAAACCGTGTTCACACGGTTTATTTTTTTACCCTAAAATATGGAGGAAACACATTTGAATTTAAAGACACTAGGCTGGAATCAATTTTTTGAAGAAGAGTTTTTAAAGTATAAAGAACAGGGCTTAGAGGTTGGAAGAATTGCACTTGAACACAAACAAATGTATCGTGTATTTTCCGAACAGGGGGAACTTTTAGCAGAGGTTTCTGGCAAAATGCGCTTTCAAGCATTGGAACGCGAGGATTTTCCAGCTGTAGGTGATTGGGTTGTTATTCAATCGCGTGCTGAGGAACAAAAAGCAACCATTCATGCAATATTACCAAGAAAAAGTAAATTCTCTAGAAAGGCTGCTGGTTTAACCACAGAAGAACAAATTGTTGCAACGAATATAGATACCATTTTTTTAGTAAATGCATTAAATTCTGACTTTAATTTACGTAGGATCGAACGCTATATATTATCTGCCTGGGAAAGTGGCGCAAATCCAGTTATTATTTTAAGTAAAGCCGATTTATGTGAAAATATTAATCAAAAAATAGAGGAAGTTGAATCTGTTGCTTTTGGTGTTCCTATATTACCAATAAGTGCAGAAAAAAAGGTTGGCCTCAACCTGCTTACACCCTTCCTTAAGGAGGGAAAAACAATTGCTTTGCTTGGTTCTTCAGGTGTTGGGAAATCTACATTGACTAATGCACTTATCGGTCACCAAAAGCAAGAAGTAAAAGAGATTCGAGAAGGTGATGATCGCGGACGCCATACTACGACCCACCGTGAATTAATCGTTCTTGAACAAGGAGGAATCTTAATTGATACTCCAGGAATGAGGGAACTTCAGTTATGGGATGCTGATGAAGGATTAAGTCAGAGTTTTTCTGATATCGAATCACTTGCTGAAAACTGTAAATTTAGAGACTGTTCTCATAAAATGGAGCCCGGTTGTGCAGTTCAGAATGCCATTTTCGAGGGAATATTGGATTTAAATAGATATAATAGTTATGTTAAACTTCAAAAGGAACTTGCCTATTTACAAAGAAAAGAGAACCAGCATGCCGCCTTAGTAGAAAAGGCTAAATGGAAACAACTATCTAATAGTCAGAAGAAAATTAAATACTAAACAAGCTTAGAAAAAAGGGCAAAAAAAAATGAAATAAAACCCGCTCTATGGCGGGTTCTTTAATTATCTTGTTGGTCTTTAAAATACATACTATCATGTTTGCCTATTTGAGTTTCTGCTGATGTACCATTTTTATACTTTATCATTTTGTAAAGGTATACTTTGTGTTGACCTTTATCAAAAGCATATGTATACAGTATATTGGGTTCATCCTTGTATGTAACATTTACAAGATAGGCTCCAATTTTAAAATTATAAATACTTACTTCTGAATTCAACAAAAAAGCATCTTCTCTTTTATTTAAATAAGTTTTAACCTGATTCAATACTTCGTGCTTCGTGATTGGGAACTTATAAAAATACATGCCTCCTAATGCTACGATTACAATTAAAATAAGATAAATTGACTTTTTCATAATTTCCCCCTTATATTCAGATTTTATATCATTAGCACAGTTTTATTATTGTTTTAATGAAAAAAATCACAAAAAGTTCATGAGAATAAGTAGGAGGAACTAGTCATTTATTTAACAAAAGATATTCGTTAGTATTTCATCAAAAATAAATTCTCATTATCTATACAATAATCATTTACAATCCTTAATCATTTATTCCCTATTTATCAAATTGGAATTTTTAGTAACTTCCTTCTCAGACCAGCCAAGTGCCCTCTGTTCCATTTCTTTTACAAATGACTTTTTTGCAGGACTGTAATCTCTTGTATTTTCAAATCGTTTGGTTAACTCTTCTTTAAAGTTGCTGTACCTAACTACTTCTTCAGGGTGTGACCGCAGATAATCCCGAAATATTAAATGTCTTTTAATTTGGGGATTATCAAATTGATAGAAATGAATGTGATGGGACCTATTCTCCCCTCCTTTTCGAAATAGCCTTCTACCTTCAATTCCCCATTCTCCAGCAACATCATATCCTAGTGAACTCATTTTTTCGTTAAATTTATCTATCTTTCTAATGTTTTTCACGATACACATCATGTCAATAACTGGCTTGGCCTTCATTCCATGAACGGAAGTACTCCCAAAATGTTCAAATCTAATAATTTCATCTCCAAATATTGCTTTCAAAAGTTGAGTCTCCACTTGATACATATGAGCCCAATTTTCATTAAAATCCGAAAGTCTGACTTTCATTAGGATCCCTCCTTAACTAAATCATAGGCATTAATAAAGTCCTTCTTCAATTAACTAAACCATTAGAACAAAGGCAAAGGGATTGCCATAGCAATCCCTTGTTTATCAATGTAAGCCCGATTTCATACGTGCTTCTTTTAAATCAAAATATGCTTTAAATATCTCATTGGCTATTTCTAACTGAACATGTGTTTTATCAGTTGTTGACCAAGGAACAACAACTGATAGCGAAATTTCAGGATTGTCATATGGAGCATAACCAACAAATGTAACATTCCATAACATTGGATGGCCCGGTAATGGGCCGTCATATAATGCTTGAGCGGTCCCAGTCTTTCCTGCAATCTTATATTGTTTATTTGTTATTGTAGCAAATCCAGTTCCTTGAGGATCATTTACAACAAGTTTTAATCCATCCTGAACATGCGAAATCCAAATATCCTTCATATCAATTTTATCTAATATTTTTGGATTCATTTTTTTAAAAATAGGGCCCAACATATCTGAACTATTACTTGGTTCATGAATTGCCTTCACTAAGTGCGGCTGAATTCTGTACCCACCGTTGGCAACAGTAGAAATATATTGAACAAGCTGCAATGGTGTATATGTATCATATTGTCCAATTGCAAAGTCTAATACTTTACCAGCCTCAGGAGGTATTTGCCCGGCACCATACCCACTTTGTTCGCCTGGTAAATCAATACCAGTTTTCACCCCTAATCCAAATTCGGCAAAGTTTTTTCTTAATTTGGTTATGGCAGCAATTTTATCAATTCTTAATGGTCCATTAGGAACATAAGTCTGTTGACCACCAATTTTCATGGCGGTTAAGAACATATAAACGTTCGATGACCTCTTTAAGGCATACAAATCATTTATCCTTCCAAAACCTACAGTATTCCAAGATTTCTTAACTTGTGTACTTTTAAAATGTAATGGCTGGTCAACTTGGGTTTCTCCTGGTGTAATAGCGCCAGTTTGATAACCTGTTAATACTGTAGCAGCTTTAACGGCGGATCCCATTGAATAGGAAGTGTTTATGTTTCCCAACGCAAAATCTTCCGCTATAGTTTTATTAGTTTCTTTATCCTTAACATATTGTTTGCCTGCCATAGCTAGGACTTCTCCAGTTTTCGGGTTCATCACAGAAACTAAAGTCCTGTCCATATATGGCTGCCCAACCATTGCTTTACCTAGTTTATCTTCTATTATTTGTTCAACTTTTTGTTGAAGTTCCATATCAATTGATAATTCTAGGTCTTTTCCACTTTTGCCTTCACGGAAAACCTGTGTTCCTAAGATATTCCCTGATTTATCCGTTATATTTTTTACTACCTCTTTCTGACCCTGCAGGACATCTTCATACTGCCACTCTAGATAGCTTTTTCCAACCCTATCATTAAGACTGTAGTCCCTAGCTGTTAAATACTCAAGTTTGTCCTTTGGCAAGCCTTCTTTAGAGGTAGTGACTTTACCTAGTATCGAGCTTAAAGTCCCATTTCCATCATTATTTTTAAATACATAATATCGATCCCAGTCTGTTGTCGTATCTACTCCTGGTAAGTCATCAAGATTCTCACTTACGACAGCATATTCTTTGTCAGTCACATTTTTATTTTTAATAATTTGAGGGGACAACGCTGTTCCACTCGACATTTCACGGTAGATAGCCAAAATCTCTAACTCTTGTTTAGAAAAAGAATTAAGCTCATTATTCGTGATTCGTTTTATAGTTAAATCATAGAATTCTTTATTATATTCTTTACTATCTAAGCCTTTTTTCTTTAGTTTTTGTTCATCCTCTTTTGTTATCATAGCCTGTGCTTCCTTTGGATGCTTTAATATCCAAAAGTCCTCTCGATCCCTTTTTGTAATTGCCTTAAAATCCTCTACAGTATCCATATCAATCAAAGCAGCTAGCTTTGTTGCAACCCTCAGTATTTCGTTTGCTGTAACAGAGTTCGATCGTGTATAGGTAATAGCGTTTAAAGGTTTATTTCCAACAATTAATTTCCCATTTGTATCAAATATCTTTCCACGTGGTGCTGAGGAATTTACTGGAATAACCTCTTTTTGATTAATTTGAGATTTATAGTCTTCTCCATATACGATTTGCATGATTCCCATCCGAAAAATTAATGCTGAAAACAGGACAAAGACAACAAAAAAAAGTATGTTTAGCCTAGTAGGTAAACTCCTATTCTTTTTCTCTTTCATTTTTTCCAAAACTGAACAATCCCCCTATATGACAATCTCAATATTAAATCTAATATTTTCCTATATAGTAAATTTTATCATATTTATATTTTGTTTTTCCAAACTATTACTTCAAATTAGTTTTAAACATATTTAAACATTTTATAGTAGTTTTTCCATTGTCAATAGGAAATCTATCATAAAAAATATGACAAAATTCAACAATATTTTTAAAAAAATTGTTATATTTTAGTATTAAATATAGAACATTAATATATTTAATACTAAAATAGTAGTAATAACTGTTAATTATTTGAGGTGTTTTAAAATTGCGCGAGAAAGAACCATACTATATATCTGAATCAAAAAAATTGTGTATGGAAATGGGAATGGATCCCAATGCCATCCCAAGCCCAAAAACGTTTATAACAGAAGATGAACTAAGTAGCAAAAGAAAGTCCTATCATGAGATTTTATCTGTTGTAAGTTATTTCTCAAACAAGCTTTTAGATTCATTAAAAGGAACGCCTATTTTAATAGTTATCTCTGATGCAAATGGGTACTTGTTAGAAATGGTAGGTGACGATACAATTCGATCTACTGTTGAAACTTTTGGAATTAAAAAAGGAAGCCTTTTCACCCAAGAAGAGACAGGCACCAACGTGATCAGCTTGTCATTACAGCAGAGACATCCATTAACATTAATAGGCGATCAACATTATCATAAATTTCTTTTTGAAATAGCTTGTTACGGTGCAGCCTTCCATTATACAGATGAAAATAATTTGCTGGGCAGTGTTTGCATTATGATGCCAATTAAGTTGCAAAACCCTTTATTTTTAACAATGTTATCTCAAGTTGTGGACTCCATTGAAAGAGAGTTATTACTCAGAAAACAAAATAAGAAGCTTAATATTATGAATCAAATTATGTTAAGCCGAACAAGAAATGGAATTGTTATAACAGATGAAAAGGGGATTACAACAGAGTTTAATCATTTTGCACAGCAAATTTCCGGTAATTCAAGAAGTTCTGTTTTAGGAAGAAGTATATTTGAATCGGAATTGACTGGTGACTACTTTAAACAAGTTCTTAGGTTTGAAGAAAAATTTGAAAATGAAGAACTAAAGTTTAAAAAGGAAAATGGTGATCCAGTCGTATGTTTATTCGATGCACAACCAATTTATGAAGAGGATAATGTTATTGGTGCATTTGGTCAATTTAGAGAAATAACAGACAGATTTTTAATAGAGGAAAAATATAAC
>JAUZPL010000078.1 GCA_030705955.1 Bacillota bacterium
ACTTCCTGTTGGGACAAACAAGCGCAGGAGGTATTAAGGAGATGTTGGCAGTGGCCGAGATTAATTATATCAGACATGAAATTAACAATAAAGATTGCGATTATTCAGTAGTAGCTAAAATAACTGTGGGTTTTCTCAGGAGTTTATTGTAACTTTTGAGAAGCTTTTTTTATTTTGTATATCATATTAGGATGAATAGTTATTTATAATGAGAAAATTAAGAAATTTCTATTTTCTTAATTTTTTGTGTGGTAGAATTATACATAATGCTTTAGGGATGACTGGCAAAGAAGACTATGACAGTCACCGGTTAGAAAACCAAGCTATTATCAACAATACTTTCCTATTTGTCTAGCAAAAAATATATCTGATAGAATTAAATAAATGGGTTGGTAGTTATTAGAGTATGGCTCTTTAAATTACGTAAGCCCTATCGAATTGTTAAGAAAAATTTGATCATATTTTGTGAGGAACAATCTAATAAAGATATTACACACCCTCACTCTAGGGGCACATGATGTAAGGCTCTCATTAAAAATGAGAACATGTTTTAGGTCGAAACGTTTTGTAATCAAGGGACTACTTCTCTAAAAAAAGGGAGGTAGTCTTTTTTATGTTAATTAAGTTTGATTACCAAGATTTTATCGAGGACAGAAAATTCAATAATACATCAAAGGAAACAATCGTAACTACCAAATACTGAATCCATGAAATCTATGTTTTATTCACCCGGGATACCGAAAATATACTTAACACCCTCTGCCTCTAAACACTGTACCATGAGATCACTTGCTTTCATTTCAACCACTACCCTTAATTAAGAGGTATTAATTTTATTAAATAATTAATTACTACAAATTAACCCGCATCATTCATTTCTTTTTCAATTTCAGAAACAATACGTTTTCTTCTTTCACGCTCAGCGTCATGGTAAGGAAATAATTCGATAAGTCGGATCGTCCGGCCCATTTCATTTGTAAATACAACATCCTTGCGCGTGAATTCCCTTGGGCTCTCTAAACCACATGCTGCTGCAAGGGCGAATAGCCCCTCACGAAGTTGGATGATGTAGTTCATGACCCGCCACTGCTTTTCTTCTGGAACCAATGCGGCCATATATTTTGGATCAGTTGTTGTCACACCCGCTGGACATTTCCCTGTGTGACATTGCATGGCCATAATACAGCCATTTGCCATCATAAAGCCACGGGCAGAGTTAACGGCATCAGCACCAATCGCTAAAGCAATTGCCACTTTATCAGGTGAAATCAATTTTCCAGAGGCAAAGATTTTGAAACGGTCCCGAACACCGAATTTCCGCGCAGTATCATCCAATGTAATAAGAGCTGGAAAGAGAGGTAAACCCATGCCATCCGCCATCGATTTAAAGGTCGCTCCAGAGCCACCTTCACTCCCATCAACTGTTATAAAGTCGGGAAAAACATTAAGATCCACCATCGCTTGGAAAAATGCTTCTAATCGATATTGGTCACCTACAACAATCTTGATACCAACCGGTTTCCCCCCAGTCTCCTGAAGCTTTTTGATAAATTGGAAGGTGTCCTCTGCATTTTTTAAAAATGGAAAGCGGTTAGGTGAGTTAACGGTTTTGCCAACAGGAACTTTACGGATCGCTGCAATTTTCTCATTCACCTTCGCCCCTTCCAAATGTCCCCCACGTATTTTCGCTCCTTGCGCAAATTTCAACTCAAAGGCTTTAATATGGGGTTCTTCAGCTTTTGCCTTAAATTCCTCAAAAGAAAATTCACCCTTATCATCTCGGAATCCAAACAAACCAGGTCCAATTTGGGCAACAATATCAACACCTGATGCCAAGTGATCGGGTGCAACGCCCCCTTCACCTGTGTTCATCCAAGAGCCTCCAGCCATTTGGGCACCATTTCCGAGAGATTGTATATAATGTTCCCCGACTGCGCCATAAGATGTCGCTGACGCTCCGAACATCCCTTTCAACCGCCATGGATGTTTGCGGTCTTCCCCAACCACAATGGTATCAGCGTCATCATATAGCCACTTGTTTGTTTCATCCGAAATAAGGCGTTCGCTCCGTGTAAACAATCCTTCTTTTAAAATTTTGTATTTCATGGCTTTCACTTTTTCTGCATTATCGACTTTGAGCTCATCTACGAGTTTAGGAAACATGTCGTTTGATATATAGTATCCCGGCTTTTCATAATCACGCTTCGAACCAAAGCTAATCAGATCTGTGCGGTATTTGGCAGCAAAGATCAACCCCGTGTAATCGGCACGCGAAAACGGCCTTCCTTTTGTATCATCATCGAACCAATACTGTCTAAATTCAGGCCCCAATTTCTCTAGTAAGTAACGAATCCATCCCATATAAGGATGTGCACGTATGATGGAATGCTGCGGCTTTCTTGATGCGATGTATATGTACACAAAGAAAACAATCGGCACTAATATAACCAGTGACAACAACAAAATAATAACTGCTAATTGCATACTAAACCCTCTCCCTACCATGATAAATTCTCCAACATCAGATAACTAATCTCCCTAAATTTAGAGACAATGAAAATTTAGAGACAACTTTACCCCTACTTAATCCTGACTTTGAACATTCTATTAATGATATGGATTATTACAACTTGACAATTCTATATTATTCAATTATTTTATTATACCACGACTTGGGAGTTTGACTCGGGAGTTTGACACTTAAAGTTTTAAAAAACACACAAAAGCCTAAACTGTACCCTATAGAGTAGACACTTAAAAAAAGTCTACCTATAGGGTACTTTTATAATAAAGAAAATATGGGGATTGGGGAAAGTTAAATGAGTAAAAAGATATTTACAGAAAAAGAAATTAAGCTACTATTAGATAACCCAAACGTGAGGTCTGTCAGTCCTAAGGGGATCACCTACACCGAGGGTTTTAAGCGTACCTTTATCGCAGAAAATGAAAAGGGGAAATCACCTAGACAAATATTTAAAAAGAATGGTTTCAAAATTGAAATTATAGGGATGATTCGTATTGAGTCCTCAGGGAAGAGATGGCGTGCTGCATATAGAGACAACGGAGTAGTTGGACTAAGAGATACCAGAAAAGGAAATTCTGGTAGACCAGGCGATAAGGAACTTTCAACATCTTATTCTTATAAAAATACATCATTTTTCATATTAGAAATATCCTGTTTATATTACTCTTTACTCGTTTGTTTCGCGGATATATTAGTTAATTTCGCGAATAAATTTCTATATGGATAACAATGTTTTAGAAAGACCGCCTTTTTATCCACGGTTTTTTCGTCATATTCTTCCATTCGATGTTTATTCATTACGATTCTCCGAATGTTTATATGAATATTTTACCGAACAATTATCCACAGATCTAGAATTTCATAATTTCCTTAACAAAAAAACATCTCTCAGAAAAAATTTCTGAGAGATGTTTTTAATATGTGGTCAAAATGTGGTCAAACAGTTTTTTCTCAAAGGAAAAGCCTTGTAATAAAAGGGTTTTAACCTCTTATTACATCATGCCGCCCATTCCACCCATACCGCTCATGTCAGGCATTCCGCCTTGACCAGCAGGTTCAGGCTTTTCAGCTACAACTGCTTCAGTTGTTAAGAACATGGCAGCAACAGATCCAGCATTTTGAAGAGCTGAACGAGTAACTTTAGTTGGGTCTACGATACCAGCTTGGATCATGTTTACCCATTCGCCAGTAGCTGCGTTAAAGCCTGTTCCAACTTCTTCACGTTTTAAGCGGTCTACGATAACAGAACCTTCAAGGCCTGCATTGTGTGCGATGGTACGAACTGGTTCTTCCATTGCACGTAATACGATATTGATACCTGTAGCTTCGTCGCCTTCTGCTTCGATACCAGCAACCTTGCTGTATACGTTAAGAAGGGCAACACCACCACCGGATACAATACCTTCTTCAACTGCAGCACGAGTGGAGTTCAATGCATCTTCAATACGAAGTTTACGCTCTTTAAGTTCAGTTTCAGTAGCAGCACCAACTTTGATAACAGCTACACCGCCAGCTAATTTAGCTAAACGCTCTTGTAATTTTTCGCGGTCAAATTCAGAAGTTGTTTCTTCTAATTGAACACGGATTTGGTTAACGCGTGCAGCGATTGCAGCTGAATCGCCAGCGCCTTCAACGATTGTAGTGTTTTCTTTTGTTACAACCACTTTAGAAGCGCGTCCTAAAGATTCAATTGTAGCAGATTTAAGGTCACGGCCAAGTTCTTCAGTAATGACTTCAGCACCAGTTAAAGCAGCAATATCTTCAAGCATAGCTTTACGACGATCACCAAAGCCTGGAGCTTTAACAGCTACTGCGTTGAAAGTTCCACGAAGCTTATTCAATACTAATGTAGATAGAGCTTCACCTTCGATATCTTCAGCAATTAATAATAATGGCTTGCCTTGTTGAACGACTTGCTCAAGAACTGGTAAGATTTCTTGAATGCTTGAGATTTTCTTATCAGTGATTAAGATATACGGATTTTCTAAAACAGCTTCCATTTTGTCTGTATTGGTTACCATGTAAGCTGAAACATATCCACGGTCAAATTGCATACCTTCTACAACATCTAATTCAGTTGTGAATCCTTTTGACTCTTCGATTGTGATAACACCATCGTTTCCAACGCGTTCCATTGCTTCTGCAATCAATTGACCAACTTCTTCATCAGCAGAAGAAATAGCTGCAACTTGTGCAATAGAAGCTTTGTTTTCGATTGGTTTTGAAATAGCTTTTAATTCTTCAACTGCTGTTATAACAGCCTTTTCAATCCCTTTACGAATACCCATTGGGTTAGCACCAGCTGTAACGTTCTTTAATCCTTCACGAATCATCGCTTGAGCAAGAACAGTTGCAGTAGTAGTACCGTCACCGGCAACATCGTTTGTTTTGCTTGCTACTTCAGCAACAAGCTTTGCACCCATGTTTTCAAATGCATCTTCTAATTCGATTTCTTTTGCAATCGTTACACCGTCATTCGTGATAAGTGGTGAGCCGAATTTTTTCTCAAGAACCACGTTGCGTCCTTTTGGTCCTAATGTAACTTTAACAGCATTTGCTAAAGCATCAACACCACGAAGCATTGCGCGGCGAGCTTCTTCACTAAACAAAATTTCTTTAGCCATTATTCAAAAACCTCCTCCATTTGTTTAAATCTTATTAAAGAGTAATAATTTTCTTTTATTAGCCAATTACAGCAAGGATATCACTTTCACGTAAAATTAAATATTCAGTACCTTGGTACTTTACTTCTGTTCCAGCGTATTTTGAGAAGATAATACGATCACCAACAGAAACTTCAAGTGCTACGCGCTCACCGCTTTCAAGTACACGGCCGGTACCAGCAGCAACAACTTTTCCTTCCTGAGGCTTTTCTTTAGCAGTGTCCGGTAATACAATACCGCTTGCAGTTTTTTCTTCTGATTCGACAAGCTCAATGACAATGCGATCACCTAATGGTCTTAACAATTCTAACAACCTCCTCAAATATGTAGGTATTCTGTTTTATTAGCACTCTCTTATGTTGAGTGCTAACACAAGTATTATAATAAATAATCTCAATATCTTTTTCAAGTAAGAAGCAATATTTTTTTTAAAAATATTCTCTTTTACTTCTTGGAAAAATTAATTTTCACCAACAACCTTAAAAGTATGGGATAATTCACTTATTCTATACATATTTTTAAAAGAAAAATGAATCTATACTTTAGTAAAAAATCCTTCTAATTGAAACACATGTGTGATTAAGAGTAAAATGAAGATCAGTGCAGAAAATATTTTGAAGGAATAAAAGGAGAATACCTGATTGAAAAGGGAATATTGGCTTGTTTTAATTGTATATATTGTCATGCAATTGTCTAGTTTGATTGGAGTTCCCCTTGTACTCTTTATTCTTAAGGAAAATGGGAAGACCTTGTCGATAGCAAAGCAGCTGGCTATCCCATATTGGCTTATCATTAGCTTTTCGCTTGCCCTATTCATCATCCTTTTCATTTTACGAAAAGAAATGAGATCTACTCGGTCTGAACGTAAGGGTAGCTCATTATCTAAGTCGATACTTTGGGCATTTTTTGGTGTTTTTATCGCTTTATTTGCTCAAACCTTGGCAGCCAATGTTGAGCATTTATTTGGTATTCAAATGGGCTCAGAGAATACACAGCATATTTTGCAAATTATCAATGCCTATCCTTTAGCTATATTGGTTAGTTCGATTATCGGGCCCATTTTAGAAGAAATTGTCTTTCGGAAAATTCTTTTTGGTTCATTATATAAACGTTTTAATTTCTTTATCTCAGCAGTGATTAGTTCTTTCATTTTTGCACTTGCCCATATGGAGCCAAAGCATGTACTTATTTATGCAGCAATGGGCTTTACATTCGCCTTTCTCTATGTAAAAACGAAACATATTCTTGTACCCATTTTTGCTCACGTAGCAATGAACACACTAGTCGTCGTGGTCCAGTCCGCTTTCAGAGATGATATTGAAAGGGTTCTTCGACACGCCGAAACGATTCAACATTTTATTGGAGGATTCATATGAAACAGTCACCATTGTTTTCCGGCATCGTTTATTTTTTCCTGGGCGGCTTGTTTACCTATTTTGCTATACAGGATGTCCAAGATAGCGGCTGGGACTTTTTTAGCTATTTGCTTGTCATTTTAGCCACTGTTGATTTTGGCTCAGGAATAAAATTAATTTTTTTGTATTTTGCCTCTAAAAATCGTCCTAAAAAACAGTAAAAAAAAGGCCTTTTCAGTGAAAAGGTCTTTTTTTTCGCCTCTTTCGTCTCTTCTCTATAAAAGTAATGCCTTCAGTGGTGCTAAAGATTGTGATTCAATGGTCATTCCTAATGAACAGATGAAGTTTCTTATGCCCTTTTTGTCTTCACCTTTACAGTAGAGTCAAGGCTTTGACTAAAGTGATATACATACTCTACAGAACCAATCGTACACCCAGGTCCAATTTTCACTGTGTTTCCTCTTACCACTTCGGCCTCTGTGTTTTCAAGATAGATATCATCGCCTTCAATAACCTTAGCAGTCAATGATCCATTATCTTTAAAGAAGGGTAAAAGTGCGGACTTCCTTTTTACTGAAATTTTACCTCCACCAATTTCCTCAGCCGTACTATTTGAATGTCGTAATGCTATTTGAATAGTTTCAGCATTTAACAATCCTTTAATCTCAAAACTTCCAATGGAATGGAATGTATCATATTCAACATCCCCCTCAACAGCAATACTACCTTTTATATCCACATTTTCTCCGTACAGCCTTTCTCCTGCATCCAGCATTCCACGCACCTTTAATTTTTTAATGAGTGCCTTTCCTCCAATGGACATGGTTCCCATTACGACCAACTCACCCGCATGAAATTGACCCTTTACTTCACCTTCACCAAAAACCTTCATTGTTTCCACTTTTACATTTTCTACCGCTTCACTTGTTCCATATGTTTTAAAGAGGGAGCATTCCACATCACCCGTGACTGTGCCTTCTCCCCTGATAATGATTTTGTCGTAGCTTCCCCCGGAATAGGATCCTGACCCATTGATAATAAGATTTTTACTTTTCGCCATTTCCTAGCAACCCCCTATATCTTTTTGCTTTCATCAATAATGGCTTTTTTATCTATTTTTAACGTTCCAGAGTATTCAATTAGGCCAATATGACAATTAGGGCCAACCATTATATGGTTTCCACGTACAACCTTTGCATGTGTGTTTTCAATTTCAATATGGTCACCCTCAATTAAATCGGTATTCAATTCATTTTGAAAAAATGGTTTAAATAGACTGGAAACGAAAGAAGACTTTTGTTTCACTTTTATGCTCTGACCACCTATTTCTTTTGTCTTACAATCACCATATAATGTGACATCCACTTCTTCAGCGTTTAAAAGACCACCAATCGTAAAATGGCATTCACCCTTAAAAAGGTCTACCTCACAATCGCCATCGACCTTTAGCCGCCCCTTCACCTTCAATTCCTCGCCCTTCAAGCTGCCGCCAATCGATGTATGACCGGATACCTTCATCTTTGTCACTACTATATCCTTTTCAATTTTGGCTCTACCTTCAATCACAAGGGAAGAACTATTGACATTCCCTGCAATTTTTCCATTTCCACTTATTTTTGCTGTCTTTGAGGTTAAACTCCCATTGACGGAACCAGAGCCATTGCACTCGAAATCGATGCATGTAATATCAGTATTAATGGTTCCTTTCCCATTTAGGAAAACATGATGAAATTCGCCCCCATTTGACGAACCGAAGCCATTTATCGTTAAATCACCTTTATTTTTGGATTCCATTCTTTTCTCACCTCTATAATAATTTCGCTTTGATTTCTTCCAAGCAGTGCAATAATGATAGCTGTGCAACAATCTTCGTTCCACTTTCCACTTTGAATGACTCTGTATTAACAAGTAAGAAACACGATGAAACGCCAAGTTTTCGAATCATAACCAATTCACACTTCTTTTGCCTTGTTTCCGTTGCACTGTCCCTTACTATTTCTAAAATCATTTTTCCTTCTTCGAGATTTATATCTCCTGATTGAAGCAGCTTTTCTAGAATATAAACCTCTAACATTCTTGATAAGTCAAAGTGCTGGAAAGGCCTGCTATTTTCAAGATAAAACTGAAGGACAGACTGTGAAACAATGTTTCGTTTTATTAAATCATCCCTGTCTAGTGTTAGATCTGTTATGCTTGGCGAAAACATATCTGCCAGTTCATCCAATGAAAGATTATCCTTCATTTCTTGAATCTTATTGATCCTTTCGAGAATTTTTTCCTTCGGGAAAAATGTTTCTTGCCCTGTAAAAGTAGACTTTCTAATAAACCACTCTTCTGGTATTAAATCTTTTCGTTTCCATCTATACAGTTGTCCATAAGAGATTCCCGTTAATTCTAATAAGTCTTTTTTTGATAGTAAATCCTCGTTCATTTTTTGAAAACCCCTTTCTTCATACAATGTAACATAACACTGTTACATTGTAAAGACGGTTCATTTTATTTAAAAAAATTATGCTTTTTTTAATTTATTTTTAAAAAGGCTATAAAATACTGGCACTACATTTATTGGTTTACACACAAAAACAGCTGTTTCACTTTTTTTGTGAAACAGCTGTTTTTGTCTTAACTTTCTTTTTCCACATTATCCATTGGGTAATGCTTAAGAAAATATACAAGTGATTGAAGCTCTACTGCTAGATCAATATGATGAACTCTTATGGATAATGGCACATTTAATCGGGCCGGTGTAAAGTTTAAAATAGCCTTTACATTTGATTTAACAAGTCGATCGGTTATGATCTGTGCAACAGGTGCCGGAACGGTTAGAATCGCTACTGGTATGTGATTCTCTTCCAAATATTTTTCAATGTCATCCATTGCATGAACATGAACGCTTCCAATTGATGTTCCAATTTTAGTAGGATCTACATCAAAGGCACACTCAATTTTTGTATTATTATTTTTAAAAAAATTATAGTTTAAAAAAGCAGTACCTAGATTTCCGACTCCTATAAGAGCAACCTTTGTTAATTCGTCTTGATCAAGTGTTTTACGGAAAAAATTTAAAAGGTAGTTTACATTGTAGCCATACCCTTTTTTCCCTAAAGCTCCAAAGTAAGAAAAGTCTCTGCGAATCGTTGCTGAATCTACTTTTACTGCCTCACTCAATTCTGCTGATGAAACCCTTTGTTTGCCGGAAGAATGCAGGTTATTTAAAAATCGATAATATAAAGGCAGCCGCTTTGCTGTTGCCTGTGGAATTTTCATCATTTCATTACTCATCGTTATACCCACACCCCACATTAATTATTTCACTTGTTTCACTCTCTTGAAGTCACCATTTTTCCCGCCTGTTTTTTCCATTAAATAAGTTGGTCCAATTACCATACCTTTATCTACCGCTTTACACATATCATACACTGTTAATGCACAAACAGACGCAGCTGTTAGCGCTTCCATTTCAACACCCGTATTCCCTTTTGTTTTTACAGAGGCCGTTATATTCAACTGATACTCATTTTGTTCCCTTTCTTCCCATTCAAAGGATATATTTACTCCTGTCAATGGAAGAGGATGACACATCGGAACAATTTCCCATGTCTTTTTTGCCGCCATAATGGCAGCTACTTGAGCAACAGCTAGAACATCGCCTTTTTTCATTTCATTATTCGTAATCTTATTAAATATTTCGTTACTCACTATTATACTTGAATGTGCAAGAGCAGTTCTAACGGTTTCTGGCTTTTCGCTAACATCAACCATTTTTGCTCTGCCTTCGTTATTAAAGTGTGTAAATTCTGCCATTATAAAGCCTCCCTTCAAATCATACACTATTTTTTCCCCTATGTGTGTGAAACTTTGAGCCTTCTTGCATTATTCTACATTTTTTTCCTCTTCCGTGCACGAATAATGAACCTTTATTGCCGACCAAATCAGAATACGGTACACTATTCCTAAGTATTAGAGGTGAAAAAATGATTTTATTACAAGTAAACCAACTATCTAAATATTATGGTGCTGATCTTATTTTATCGAATATAAAGTTAGAATTACAAACCAGGGACCGTGTTGCCCTTGTCGGACGTAATGGTGCAGGAAAGTCTACTCTACTAAAAATTATTGCTGGTCACTTATCACATGATGGTGGTGAAATCATTAAGCCCAAAGAAGTGACAATTGGGTATTTAGCACAGAACACAGGCTTAGAATCAAGTCTAACCATTTGGGATGAAATGTTGACAGTGTTTGAGCCACTTCAAATCATGGAAAAGTCCATCCGAAAGATAGAAGAACAAATGTCAGATCCATCAATCTTAGCAGATGAAGGCAAGTATGAAAGAGTTTTAAAAGACTATGACCAGCTACAATTACAGTTTAAAGAACAAGGAGGATATCAGTATGAGGCAGATATCCGCTCAATTTTACATGGACTTAAATTTCATAACAGTGATATAAAAATTTCTAGTTTAAGTGGTGGTCAAAAAACTCGTTTGGCATTAGGAAAGCTTTTATTAACGAAACCTGATGTATTAATTTTGGACGAGCCCACAAACCATTTAGATATTGATACACTCACCTGGCTTGAGCAATACCTTCAAGGATATGCTGGTGCTATTTTAATTGTATCCCACGATCGTTATTTCTTGGATAAGGTTGTAACCCAGGTTTATGAGGTTTCAAGACATCAAATCCAAAAGTACCAGGGAAACTATAGCTCCTATTTAGAACTGAAGGCAGCAAACTATGAGCGGGATATAAAACTATTCGAAAAGCAACAACAGGAGATATCGAACCTTCAAGATTTTATTCAACGAAATTTGGCGAGGGCCTCAACCACCAAAAGAGCCCAGAGTCGGCGTAAAAAGCTTGAGAAAATGGAGGTTATAGATCGTCCGTTAGGAGATGAGAAGTCTGCTACCTTCTCCTTTGAGATTGACAAACAAAGCGGAAATGACGTTCTAAAAATTGACTCCTTAGCTGTTGGCTATGATCAAAAAATAGTATCCGGCCATATTTCCTTCCGGGTAAATAAGGGGGAAAGTATTGCCCTTGTGGGGCCAAACGGAATTGGCAAATCTACTTTATTAAAGACAATTATTAAAAGGCTCCCAGCTCTAAGTGGAACGATTCAATATGGAACAAACCTTTCAATTGGGTATTACGACCAGGAGCAGGCTGAACTGACTTCTAATAAGCGTGTTTTAAATGAACTTTGGGATGAACATCCTTTAAAAAATGAAAAAGAAATCCGAACTGTTTTAGGGAATTTCTTATTTTCCGGGGATGACGTTTTAAAAATTGTTTCCACTTTAAGCGGTGGTGAGAAAGCAAGGCTTGCCCTCGCAAAATTAATGATGGAAAAAGCAAATGTTTTAATTTTGGACGAGCCCACAAACCACCTTGACCTTGATAGTAAAGAAGTATTGGAAAATGCATTGATTGATTATCCTGGCACTCTTGTCTTTGTTTCCCATGATCGATATTTTATTAATCGAATTGCGACAAAGGTTCTAGAACTTAGTGAAACAGGCAGTACTGAATATCTTGGTGACTATGATTATTATGTAGAAAAGAAAAATGAGATGGTAGAGCTTGCTGCATTAACTCAAAATGCAAGCATGAAAAGGCAAGAACAAGTCGAAGGTTTGGAGAAGAACTCTTTCCAACTGGATAAAGAAAGCAAAAAACTAGAACGCCAGCGAAAACGAAAATTAGAAGAAATAGAAGTAAGAATTGAGGATCTTGAAAATCAAATTCAATTAAATGAAGAACAGTTATGTGACCCTGGAATTTTTCAGGATCACGAAAAAGTGTTAGCAATCACAAGTAAAAATGAACATGCAAAAGAAGAATTAGAAATGCTTATGGAAGAATGGGCGGAGCTAGCTGATTAGATAATCAAACAGACCAAATCATTGATTTGGTCTGTTGGTGATTGTGGATAAAGTTCTCTTTAGGAGGCTTTTACTTTAAAGCTCAAAAAGGATTCACCTCTTAGATCATTTGAAGCTCCTTTATACCATTGAAATATAACCTCATATTGAAAAGGATTTGCTTGTTTTGGGACATCTAATTCTATGTCACTATCGGTTAAATGGTATGTGATGGTTTCACCAGTTGTAATGTTATGCAAAATCACCCGATTAGGTTTCTCTTTAAATGTATCCCAAGTAATTTCAATCATATCATCGCCCTTTACAGCAGTAGCAGGGAGCGAAGGTGGAGTATGCTTCATTTGACTGCAATCTTGGTTCCAGCAAAAACTCTCATATTTATGCTCTATCCTTTTACCATTTAAGGCAATCTTAGGTGAAGGTGCTTCCTTTCCATCTAAGCGTGGATTCGTAGAGTTTTTTACCAATGTAACAAGAAAAATAATGGATATTATGATTAAAATAGTAATCAACATTATATATAATTTCTTCATTATCCCTCTCCCCTCTTTTTTCATAAAGGTTAATACAATGTTTTGTTATTTATAAATGGGCATTTAAAACTTTTTCCACAATTTTATTCACAGACTTTATTGGAAGTTTACAGCCTATTTTCTACTTTTCCACAATATCCACATTTATTCACAAACTTATCCACATTATCCACAGGTTATCAGTTGGTTACCCACATTTTTTTCTTTTTAAATCATTTTTTGATATTTTAATCCACAGAAAAAACCCTTCATATTAAGAAGAGCTTAATGATTATACTCTTCAATTTCTAAACCTGGATTTGCATTAAGGGAAAGCTCAGCCCTTTTTCCTTTTTCAAACATAATGCTTCCGGCAGCAGCAATCATTGCTGCGTTATCTGTACATAAAGAAAGTGGTGGAACCACCAGTTCAATTTCAGGATAGTTTGAAAAGGCTTGACTTAGTGCTGCTCTTAGCCCTTTGTTTGCAGCAACACCACCTGCTAATAACAGTTGTTTTACCCCATACTCAATGGCTGCCTTTTTAGCTTTTGTGACTAATACCTCTATCACACTTTCCTGAAAGCTTGCTGCTAAGTCTTCTGGTTTAATTTTTTCACCACGCTGTTCTGCATTATGGACAGTGTTTATAACAGCTGATTTTAATCCACTAAAGCTAAAATCATAGGACCCTTCCTCAAGCCACGCTCTTGGTAAATCGATGCTTGGAACCCCTTCATGGGCTAAACGGTCAATATGAGGGCCGCCCGGATACGGCATACCTAATGTACGTGCCACTTTATCAAATGCCTCTCCAGCTGCATCGTCTCTCGTTTCTCCAATGACCTCAAAATAGCCATGTTCTTTCATGAAAACCAATTCTGTATGACCACCTGAGACAACAAGAGCTAAAAGGGGAAACTGCATTTCCGTAACTAGTCGATTTGCATAAATATGACCTGCAATATGATGCACAGGAACAAGAGGGAGATTATGTGCAAATGCAATTGCCTTTGCAGCATTTACTCCTATTAAGAGAGCTCCAACTAAACCTGGCCCCTCCGTAACAGCAATGGCATCCACCTCTTGAATGGGAAGTCCTGCTTGTAATAAAGCCTCTTCCAAAACAATTGTAATTTGTTCTACATGGTGACGAGAAGCAATTTCCGGTACCACACCCCCAAAACGTTTGTGACTTTCAATTTGGGATGCTACCACATTAGCAACAATTTCCCGACCATTTTTTATAATGGCCACTGCTGTTTCATCACAGCTTGTTTCAATTCCCATAATCCATTGATCTTTTTTCATAGTCTCACCCACATTACTAACGCATCTTCCTGATTATCAGAATAATATCTTTTACGAATCCCGCCATTTTGAAAACCAAATTTTCTATAAAGAGATTGAGCAATTACATTTGAAACTCGCACTTCTAGTGTCATCGTTTTGGCACCCTTCTCTATTACAACCTCAACTAATTTATTCATCAATGCTTCACCAAGCTTTTTACCTCTATATTCTGGTAAAATTGCCACATTGGTAACATGGGCCTCATCAGCAACAACCCATACACCACAATATCCAATCACTTTCTCCTCAATCTCGAGTAAGATATAAATAGCAAATTGGTTACTGTATAATTCATGATAAAAAGCATCACGGCTCCAAGGAGTAGCAAAAGATACATGCTCTATTTCTAGAATTTGATCAATATCCTTTTCTTCCATTAAACGAAACGTTAAAGTATCTCTCATTTTCATTTTCACCTGTTTACTTTATGCCTTTTGCCTCTAGCCATTTTGCTTCTGCTTCAGCTAGACGTATATAATTCGGAACAAAGGAATGGATATCCTCTCCCTGTTTGTTTTTACCTAGTAGTGCAAGTTCTGATGGACGAGGGTTTTTTTCAGTTATACTGGCAAAAACAGCTTGTGAACCCATAGTCTGGTGAATTACGTTGTAGTGAAGCTCAACATCATTCCCGACAAATAAAATAGGCGTTGACGTTATTTTTAATTTTTCCACCCAATCTTCTATCATCACCAGTGAATCCTTTTCAACGATCACAAGCTGGCCATCCTCAAATTGATACAAGCCCGTATAAACTTGTCCTCTTCTTGCATCAAATAATGGCGAAACCAAGCCGTTAAAATAACGGCCAACTCCAGAGGCAAGAACTTCAAGACTGGAAACACCCACAAGTGGGATATTTAATGTCCATGCTAAAGTTTTGGCAATGGTAACACCAATCCTTACACCCGTGTAAGAACCAGGGCCTTTTGCCACAACAATTTTTGTTAAATCACTTGGAGTTCTTTCACAATCATTCATTAACGTTTGAATAGCAGGCATAATCCGTATTGAGTGATTTTTATTTAAATTTGTTATGTACTCTCCTAGTACCTTTTCATTCTCTAAAATCGCTACTCCTAATGCATTATTAGAAGTATCAATTGCTAAAATGGTCATTGGAAAATCTCCTTACATAATTGCTCATATCTATTTCCACCTGGAATTAAAACAATTTTTCTTTTTTCTGAGCTTTCATTATATAAAAAAATCGTCAGTTTCTCTTCAGGCAGCTGTGACTCAATAAGATGAGCCCATTCTACAACTGTTACCCCTTCTCCTTCAAAATATTCATCAAAGCCCAAATCTTCAAACGTATCACCCACCCGATATACATCCATATGGTATAACGGCAATCTTCCATGGTACTCTTTAATAATTGTAAAGGTTGGGCTATTAACAACTTTCCTTATTTCTAGACCCTTTGCTAAACCCTTTGTAAAGGTTGTCTTACCAGCACCTAGGTCCCCTTCTAGAGCTAACAAATCACCTGGCTCTAAAAAACGTGCTAATCTCTCAGCAAATTCAACTGTTTGTTCAGATGTGTTAGTTATAAATTCATATCGATTCAACATTATCACCTTTTTATAAAGCCTAGGATATTTTTGACCCCGCTTTCCTATGTGCAAAAAAACCTTAGGATGTCTCCTAAGGATGTAATAATCATATGTATAGTTTACATGATTTTAAACATGAGAGCAAAGAGCTCAATGAATACTATCAACTAAAAAAACGAAACCCAGTTTCGTTTTAGCTTAAATCATATAAATGGCGGTCCGGACGGGACTCGAACCCGCGACCTCCTGCGTGACAGGCAGGCATTCTAACCAACTGAACTACCGGACCATATTGCTGGGGCAGGATTTGAACCTGCGACCTTCGGGTTATGAGCCCGACGAGCTACCGAACTGCTCCACCCCGCGATAATAATAAATTATAAAGATTTTCTATGCTCATAGAGAACAATGACTGTATCAATCTCAGAAAGTTGATTCAAGCCGTAGCTCGATTGATACAACTCGCAGAAATTCAATGAAGTAACGCTC
>JAUZPL010000079.1 GCA_030705955.1 Bacillota bacterium
CTATTTTAAGTTTAAGTTGATTGGGTAGCTAGTAGTCTATATAGTAAAAATTACCTATTTTAGAACAATAAAACCTCAACTTAAATTTAAGTGAGGTTTTCGGTTTAAATATATATATCTGTTCTTTGAAAAAAAATTTCTCATTTAATATTGTTGTTCATATTTTTTAAGCGTTCATTAAGATAGCTAATCATTGCACGTTTTTCATTTTCTGGTAATTTATGTATAAGCTCAAACATAATTCTTGTATCTGTAGATTTATATTCTATTAATCTTAATTGTTCGTCTATCTCAAGCTCAAAAGATTTACCAAAAAAATCAGCAACAGTAATATTCAGAGCATGACAAATAGAAAATAATGTATCAAGCGAAGGCTTCGTGCGTTCACGCTCAATATCCGATAAATAAGACTGTGATATAAAGGATTTTTCAGCCAATTCCGTTGCTGTAATTTCTTTTATTTTACGCAATTCTCTTATTCTTTTTCCAACATTCACTAGTATCACCTAAACTCATTATAGCTTTATAGTATGTCGAAAATTATCGTAATTACAGATATTTTTGTTGATTTATCGTTATTTACGAATTATCCTTAAAGGGAGAGGGATTACCATAAATTATCCATACTTACCAGTATCAGATGATATTAAATTAATAAAGAACGAAAGCTCAGATGGAGTTATCCTTCTTGTAAAACAAATGCAAAGTAGTGAATATCTAGCAGGGCTGCAACTATTAACTGAACAAAATGAAAGGAATCAAGAAAGGGAATTTGCTGGCTTTTCAGATTTAGAAGTAATCTATTATTATGTCCATCGTAAAACACATATTCGTGAGGATCGGAACAAAGCAGTTGGTACCAGAAGGGAGTATTTGCGTAACCTACTTCAATTCTATAAATATATAGTAGAAGGAAGTAGGTATTTAAAAGAAGATGTGGAGGACTATATAGAAGGAGAACACTTTAAAAATCTAAGACCTCGGCATATTGCCAATTTTCATGAATATTTAAGTACAGCTCCATTAGGGAAGCAAAACAAGCCTTATACAGCTGCAACCATCCAGTCCAAATCTGCTGTGTTGAAAGCCTTTTTGAGATGGATGTATGAAATTGGCCATATTCGATTCCCTTTATATGAAAAGGTATTATATGCTTCCATTTCCGATAATGAAATCCCAAATAAAGACTTATATCCAGACGAAGCATTTACCATCATTGATTATTACAAGAATCATCCTGTTAATTATGCCCTATTCACTACACTAATGATTACCGGGCTTCGGATTTCAGAAATTTGCAATGCAAAATGGAAGGATATCACTTTTGACTATTCTAATGGACAGTATTGGTTAGAAGGGATTGGAAAGAGAAAAAGACCTTTTTTAAAAAGAATATCTCCAGTCTATTTTGAAAGAATTAAGGAATATAGAAAACGTAGAAAATTACCTGTAGTTATTGATCTCTTAGATAACACTCCTTTATTCCCTGATCGTAACCAAAAAAGTTATACATCAAAAAATTTGAGTAATTATATTATTAAAGCAATACTCGATACAAAGCTTCCTTTTTTAAAAGGAAGAGAAAAAAGAATCACACCTCATTCTTTCCGACACGCCTTTGCAATTTATTTATATCGGGAAGGAGCCGATTTATATACGATTCAAAAAGAACTAGGGCATAGCGATCCGAAAACAACTACTAGATATTTAGAAAAAGCTTTCAAAAAAGAAAATAGTGCAGGTTATTTTATAAAGGATACATCTTTTTAATAAAATAATGGTAATTAAGTGAAAAATATGTAGAATAATGTCGAAATTTTTTGGTAACTATTTTAATAAATTATTAAGGTACTGGCAATGCAAATGGTATAATAGTCATGTCTTACTGTCGAACACATAGTAATTTTGTCACATCTTGAAGGAAGTGTATTTAATGCTCGCGGCAGAAAATCCGTATAAATATAAAACACCTAATGAAATTACACCTTCAGATAGAGTTCTATCAGAAATAATTCATAAAGCAATATCTGTAAATCCTGAGCAGATGAAAAAAATGCTTGAATTATTAGCTAGTCAAACTTGCAAGATTAGAGAAACATGCGAAGATAAGAAACCTGGTTCATGCAGCATAAAATGTGCAGAATAAAAAAAAGCTAACATTATATCCCATAATGTTAGCTTTTTTTATGTCCTTCACTCATCCAATTCTTCATTTAACAAAATGCCATAAAGCATATAAAGAAACTTTTCTTTTTTTTCATCTGGCAATCGGTGTATTAAACTAACTATTTTCTTTATATTCGGATCAACCAAAATATCAGTTGACACTGATTGTTCATCTCGAATCCCCATAATGTAGTCAAGTGAAATTCCACCATACAAATCACACAATTTGATTAGTATCTCAATAGATGGATTATTCTCTCCGTTTTCGTATAACGCATATGCAGATCGGGATATTCCTAATTGATTGGCTACAAATTGTTGTGTCCACTTATTATTAAAATCCTCTTTATCTCTTTGCTTTCGAAGCTCCTTTAACCTAATAGCCATCGTACTTAATTTTTTAGATTGTTCACCTATTTTAATAACCTTTTCATTAACATTATCTTTTTTCTTATTATCTATTTTATCACTTTTATCTTCATTTAAATTAGTGAACATGATTGTTCATCCCTTCTAATACCCATAATTAATTTATGCTATTTCCACTCTATATCCAATAACATCTTTCCCTATAAATACACAAAAAATGCTACAAAAATAGTATATTTTGTTTGAAATGTTACTACAGGTAACATATAATAAGACTATAGATATATTTTATCTCATTTTCATTGATTTTATACACAAAAAAATTCATTTTTGTCATTTTAAATAACAAACATGATGGAAGGGGTGTTTTTTTGAAACGAATTTGGTTAAAAAAACACAGGACAAGTGCAGGATTTACACAGTTAGAAATTGCCACTTATTGTAACATTACTCGTTCTTATTACTCACAAATCGAATTGGGAATGAAAACTCCTAATGTAGACATAGCAAAACGACTTGGCGAAAAACTCCAATTTAACTGGGCAGCTCTTTATGAAGAAAGCGCACCTGAAATTTTTGAAAAATTAATAGCAAATTAAAGGGGTAGCACCAACTTTCATATCGTTATCAATTGTAATCTTCCATTGTTGAGTATTGATCTCGCTAACAAATAAGCGAACCAACTCATAGTCATTTCTAGAGGTAAAAAAAGAACGAACATCTTCATCATTAAATGACTCTGGTGATATAAAGGCATTTAATTTCATAATCAACTTTTTGTTCTTTCTTTCAAATTCAATAGTATTTTCACGAACATCAAGTGTAATATTTTCTTTTTCAAAATACTCAACAAATGCTTTAAATATCGTACTCTTTTCCAGTTTCATTTCACAAAAAGGACAATAATGAGGTTCAGTTGATTCAAAGAATTCTTGATTGTCCATTTTAAAACTAGTAGACATTGAAGAACTTTGATTGATTACAGATAATATTTTACTTTCATGTTCGCAAGGAACACATGTAATCGAAATATACATATTATTCACTCCAAAATCGCTAAAAATGTTATCTATTTTAACAAATCTAAGAATAGATGTAATTAATTATAACACGCAATAAAAAATCAAAAAGAGTTAAATTAAGTAGTTTTTTGAAAATTTTAGAAAATAGGAAGGAGTTGAATGTAATGACAAAATGGTTAGAACTTCAAGCAGAATATCAAGAAACGATATCAGACTTAGAAAAAATGCTAGTTCCAACGCAAATGACTTCAGATTTATCAAATCCATTTATAGATGTCCAGCAAACCAAACAATTTCTATATAACCAAAGAATTCGTTCATACCTAAATACTTGCCGAGAAGCCAATAAAATGATTGGGCTTCGAAAAGGAGAAAAAATTGAAACGAAATGGTTAGAACGGTTGGATGAAAAAGAAAGAGAAGTCTTTATTAAGTTTTATGAACAAAAAAAATCCATATCAGAAATTGCAAAAGAAATTGGATTAAAAGAAAACAAGGTAAGAGATTATTTCAATCGGTCAATGAAAAAAGTTTTAAAAAGAATACAAGGAGAGTGAATAGAGAAGATGTCATATTTTGCTATCCATGTTAAAACAGGCTATGAACAAGTAACCGTTGAACAATTACAAAAACAGATTAAAAATACACTATTTGAAGAAATCTCAAGTGTCATAGCTCCAGTCGTACAGATTAAAAAGTTTGTAAGCAAAGATACTGTTATTCTAAAAAGAAAACTCGTGGCAAGCTCTTACATCTATATCAAACTAGCTGCCGAAAATATTTTTGAAATTCCAGGGAAAATTTATCACTTTTTAAAAAACATTGGTGGAGTTTTAAAGATTCTTCCTTACAGTATTCCGAAGGAGGAAATAGAAGCGTTTTGTTTTAATTACGACTTAGCCTTAGAAGAAGCAGAAATTGAAATCAAACTAGATCAAGTTACTCAATCAACAGATTCTTTACAGGCAACTAAAGAACAAATGATTCATGAAGCCAATCTCAACCTAAAAGGTGAAGAACAAGAAACTGTGATTAGACATGCTCTTTCATTAGAAAGAATGATTGATAGAGTAAATGACCTAATTCAAAAAGGCAAGAGAATAAATCACCGTTTATTAATGAAATGTAAAGCATACATTCACTCCAATCGAGAAACTTTCCGATTCCCATTAGCCTTGTTTTTGAAAACTAGAAATCGAATTGATCCAAACCAAAATTTAACAAACAAACAGCTAACTACTCATTCGTTTATTCTTCCTGAATTAATCAAAACTTTAGAATTGGAGTTAAGCTCATGGAAGAATTAAAGGGATACATAAAACAATATATTTATCGAAAAGAAGATTTTGTCATTGCTACGTTCCAGTCAGAAGAACAAGGCGAAATCAAAATTCAAGGTTCCATATTAGGTGTAGAGGAAAAAGAAAATTTAATGATTCAAGGTGAATGGGAATCCCATCCGAAATACGGGAAACAATTTAAAATCATTAAATGGATGCGGCCAATTCCTAAAACCAAAAATCAAATCATCTCATTTTTGTCCTCTAAACTCATTAAAGGCTGCGGAGCCAAAAGAGCAGGAATTATCGCCAATGCGTTAGGGGAAGATGCCTTGAAAATCATTTCTGAACAAGGAATTTCTTCTTTGCTTTCAATAAAAGGTATCGGAAAGAAAAATGCTATTTCTATCGTTGATAGTGTTCGAAGTACCTATGAAATTCAGAATATCGTCATAGAGTTACAACCTTATGGCATTTCAGCAAACATTGCAATTAAAGCTTACAAGGAATTCGGTTCTAATACGGTTAAATTCATTAAAGAAAATCCTTATATCTTGACTAAACTTTCCCTCATTGGCTTTCTGAAAGCGGATGATATTGCACGAAAAATTGGTATATCTCGATTATCTCCTTTTCGTGTTCAGTCGTGTACAGATTATGTTTTAAAAGAGAAGTGCTTTAGCTTAGGGCATTGCTATTTAGATGAAAATACACTAATACAGGAAACGTTAAAAGTGTTAAATCATAATGTGGAAGATAAATGGGTTTTATCCGAACAAGAAGTGTTATCTTCGATTGCCATTTTAGAAGAACATAGACGTTTAATCAACGAACAAGGCAACATTTATCCAAAATTTCTTTATGACCATGAAGTGCGATTAGGTCTTAATATTGCTAGACACCTTAGTATCCACAACCAAGAAAATATCCTATCCCCACAAAAAGTAGAACAGGCTATAAAAGACTACCAACTGACTGAAAAAAAGGTACTTGCAGAAGGTCAACGCGAAGCAATACGACAGTTAATGAATCATCGTTTATTGATTTTAACTGGTGGACCAGGGACTGGTAAAACAACGGTTATTAATAGCATGGTTAAAATTTATCAATCTTTGTTTCAAAAAGCTGAAATAGGCTTAGCAGCTCCTACAGGTCGAGCAAGCCGAAAATTAGCCGAAAGCACTGGTTTAGAAGCAACAACTATTCATAGAACATTAGGATTTCGAACTGGGGATGAACCTGAGTTCAACAAGGAAAATCCATTACCTTTCAAATTAATCATTGTTGACGAATTTTCAATGACTGATGTACAACTTGCTGATTACTTATTTGAAGCCATTTCTCCAAGTACAAAAGTCTTGTTAGTCGGAGATACAGATCAGCTTCCAAGTGTAAATGCAGGAAATGTGTTAAAGGATATGTTGGATGCAGGAGTACCACATGTAAGATTGACTGAAATATTTAGACAAGCCCAAAACAGTCAAATTATCATCAATGCACATGCCATAAATAAAGGGCAAAATATCAAAATCAATCATGAAAAAGGGGATTTCTATTTTATTAAGAAAGAGGATAAGCAAGGTATTTCAGACATGATTGAAAAAAGTGTAAAAAGGTTTATCGAATTAGGACACTCTTTTAAAGATATTTTGGTTCTTAGTCCTATGAAAAAAGGAATCATTGGGACAAATGAGTTGAATAAGAGATTACAAGAATCGTTAAATCCTAGCAAACCCTACAAAGGAGAAATCAACATAGGGGAAACTACTTTTAGAGAAGGGGATAAAGTCATCCAAACTAAGAATAACCTGCAAAAGAATGTGTTTAATGGAGATATTGGAATCATAAAAAAAATAGATAACTACATTGACGAAAATGGCAATACCAGCTCGGACAAAGCACTTTATTGCGATTTTCATGGTCAAGAAGTTATCTATCCTCGTGAAGATTTAAACCAGCTTCAACTCGCCTATAGCGTATCTATACACAAGTCACAAGGGGGACAATCTCCAATAGTCATTATACCAGTTAGTACAGCACATTTCATTATGTTATCAAGAAATTTAATTTATACAGGGATAACAAGAGCAGAGGAAAAGGTGGTGCTAGTAGGTACAGATAAGGCTTTAGAAATGGCAATAAATAATAATAAATTAGTCATAAGAAATACCATGCTTAAAGTAAAAATCAAGGCAGCCATCAAGGATTTAAGCAAGTATAAACAGGATATTGCATTATAGGACAAAATCAATCTACAAATAATAAAAATAATATGATAGAATGAGAAATAAAGTGATTTTTGTCAAAAAAAAAATATATACAATGAAAAAACCCCGTCGGGCGATGTTTTTATTCTCCTTTTAGGTTGGCTGCCTAAGAATAAAAACAATTGGACTAGGGTCTGGCTTCACATAACTTATTTATTAATTTATATACATAATAGTATCATAAGTTTTTAAAAATGTGAATACTTGACCTCTAGTTTTCTGTTGCCAAATTTCGGCACGATGGGAAAATTGGAGGTTTTTTTATGAATGAAGATATTTATGAAAATTATAAGGCTGATCGTTATATTCATTATCGACTGGTCCCAACTGGAGAATATGAAATTATTCCTACAAAAAGAGATGGAAAAGTCATTAATATTCGTAAGCCTATTTTAGAAAAAAGAAAAGTAAGCTTTGAAGAAATTAAGGCTTTAAATTTAGATGATTTTGGTCGGGATGTAAGAACATGTGCCGAAGATTTTACCTTTATTCATAATTACCTATATGACTATTGGGGAGCTATAATGGGTTCTGACGCAATCTCTACATATCTTCATTTAAAACGATATGTCTATGGTAAAAAAGATTTTTGTTTTCCTGATATGGAAATCATTCAATTAAAAATGAAAAAGGGAAGTAAAAATACTATCATAAAAGCCATGAATACCCTAGAAGAGTATGGGTTTATTACAAAGATTCTTAGAATTGATAAAGAAAGGCACAATGCCGATTCTAGCCCATTTTTTAAATTAAGGCGATATATTCCCTTATTATCAGAGGAATTAATTAATCAACTACCTGAAAAATTAAGAAATGAACATGATAAATTTATTGCTAGTACAAACGGAATTATTCTTGATGAAAGTTACGATTCTGAACAAATCGTAAATCAATTATTAGAAAAATCCTCATCTATAAAGTCTAAAAATAAAAAAGAACGATTAGACGAATTAAAACGACAAGGTAAGTTATATGAGTTTATCGTTTCAACTCTTTCCAGCGAACAACATGACAATTGGTTTCTCATTTTACATGAATTAAGTTCAAAAATATCTAAACCTTCATTTGAGACATGGTTTTCTAAAACTATCATTCTGTTAGATCAAGAACTAAAAAATGTCAAAGTAATCACAGCCAATTCTTTTAACCAAGACTGGATACAAGAGAGATACAAACTTTTAATTCTTCAAATCATTAACGATAAGTTTTATACAGGCATGTATACTCAAGAAAACCTAAAACAGCCGTTCTCTTTTGAATGTTTATTATTTGATGAATACATAAAATAAATTTTTAAATTTAAGATAGCTAATCGGCTATCTTTTTTCTTTTATTTAAGCAGGGTTCATCAAATGAATAGGGAGGGTTCATATTTTGAACAGAGGGGGTTCATTAAATGAATGGTATAGGGTTCATATTTTGAACAGGGGAGGGTTCATATTTTGAACCCTGAGTTATCCACAGATTTTACTAATTTACAGGGTTCATATTTTGAACCCTGTAATTCACCGTTCAAATTTTGAATACGGGGGGGTTCATTAAATGAACACATAATCTTTATAATCTTTTAATCATCTTTTTTATATTATTAATATATTAGCAAACATTGACTAAAATTATTTTTTCGTGTTACTATTATATTGACAAATTGCAATGGCTTAATTTTTACACTTTTTTACTATATGAAAGAGTGGTGAAAAAAATGAAATTAACGCCCGTTTATTTTGAAGTACATAAACTACCTGAGTGGCGATTTAAAAAACATAAAGTGTCCGGCAAAATCTTTTATCGTAAAGCAGAAAATGATTTTTATTACGTGATGGAACATCCTTCCTTTAAAACAAAAAATTCCTTGAATGAAGGTAAGTCGTTCCAGTCGCTTGAAGAAGCTGGAAAGGCAGCCGAAAGCTGGTTAGATCTTTGGTACAGTATTCAAGGAAGGGTATTAAGTTTTGGTGCATTTTAATAACGATATGTAAAGAGGAGTGTGTATATTTTGTTGAAAATTGGATTATTTTTCAATGGTAAATTAGTCAAAGAATATGACAACATTCCTGAAAGTTATGCCCAAGTTTTATGCGATGCTATTGAAAAGCTAGAAGAAACTAGGTATTTACATAAAGTGAAGTTTTTTAACAAGTAAAAATCTATAAAATTAATACATTTAAAGATTAAAACGCATTTCTTCTTGAAATGGTTGTTTTAATCTTTTTTTATTTTCTATATGTGAAAGGAGGTTATTTATCTTACTTATGTTGGCCAGAACTCATCAAATGTTTGGAGGTACATTTGGACTGATTGCTATTCTTATCTGTAACCTTTTCCGAATAATCCCTAAAAACATACTAGAAATACTCATATTTATGATTTTTATTTTAATAGGCAGCATACTTCCAGACTTAGATCACCCAAAATCAAAATTGGGTAGAAAAGTACCGATTTTCTCTCATCTTATGTATTGGATATTTGGTCATAGAAAAGTAACTCATTCATTATTGTTTGTTGGAATAGTCGGAGTTGGAAGCTTTTTAGGAGCATTTATTCTGAAATGGTCTTTTTTTTATGCTTTTGGTTTAACTTTAGGTGTCTTTTCTCATCTAATGGGTGACTTTCTAACAAATAGTGGTATTCCACTTTTATACCCGTTAGAAAAACATTATAAATGCCCATTTACATTTCAAACCAGTGGTTTTATTGAAAAAATTGTTGGTTTGGTGATAACCCTACTAAATTTGGGATTGCTTTTATTAATGTCAAAAACAGGAATAGTTCATTTTTAAACTATTCCCTTGAAAGGGGGAATGTGGATTTCCGTTCGTATTTTTTACCTTAATATCAACAAAGAAAGGAATTAAAAAATGAAAAAGATTATAGGTATTTTCTGTTTATTTAGTTGTTTATTAGTTGGTGGATTTACATTTGCCATTCCAAGTAATTCTGTTGCTTATGCTGCAGGTAATTCATCCAGTGATTCATCCAGTGGTTCCATAAAAGATGCTGTTAAAACACAAACAGCCGATTCGGTGGCTACTCAAGTAAGTACATCAGGTGATAGTGCCATTAAGCTTATTCGGCAAGTTTCTATTACGGTTGTTGTAATTATGCTTGGTTGGATTGGCTTTACTAAATTCTTTAGTGGGAACTCTCAAGCGTTGGCAGATATGAAATTGAGATTAGGAGTATTAGTCATTGCTTTAATATTTGCCTTTAAAACCGAAATGGTTACAGGAGCTCTTTTAAAAATATTCGGAGTCGATATTTCAAGTTTATAAAACTACTAAGAAACGGAAATCTTAAAAGGTTTCCGTTTTTTTATTTTCTAAAGGATGAAGGGAAGTGATGAAAATGGGTGGATGGGGTCAATACCATGAGATGCCCTATAAAAGCGGACTGGAAGAAAAAATACTTGGGCCATTTTCTTTCTCAAAACTTTGCTGGCTAATTCCAGGAGTGATTGTGAGTTATGAAATATCACAAGTATTCCCAACAATACCTTTTTTAAATGATTACATTATATTCAGTCGATTGCATTTAACCATTCCTGTAATGATTGCAGCTGTATTCGCTTATTTCAAAGATAATCGAACCAATTTAACTCTTTTTCAATTAATCATGACGAAAAGGGCATTAAATAAGCGAAAAAGAACCTTTTTTTATAAACGAGTAAATAGCGTTCTAATAGAAAGTGAGGATGAATAATGGATTGGGGAACGATTGGTTTAATCGGTTCAATTGGACTAGGAGGATACTGGTATTATAAGGATTCTCAAAAAAAGAAAGCTGCAACATTTGAAGTGGAAACGGTACAGGATCTGGTATCTGCAAAAGAAACCTATGCAAATGGGTTAGTTCACAATCACAACAACACATTTTCTATCGTATTAGAAGTTCAACCCTTAAACATCAGCATGAAGTCACAAAGTGAAAAAGATGGGGTTTGGCTCAATTTTCGTTCGGCTATGAATATGTTACCCTGCCACATTACCTTGCTTATTCAAAGCCAATATTTAGATATAAATGACCATATACAGGATTACATTCAAGTAAGCCAAAGCACCCCCCTTACACCACAATTAAAAGAGTCAGCTTTAAAGGTGGCAGAGCATTTAAAAGGCTTTTCAGAACGTAAAACAAGGGATTATCGTTCTTATGTCATTGTGCGTTTTAATCCCTATTCTTACGGGTCTGAAGGTGGTTTAGCGACGGGTAATGTAGATATTGATAAGTTGTTAGGAATGATTAGAGGCAATAAAAATAAAATGTCAGAAGATGAAGCAAAAGAGTTAGCAGAAAATATGTTAGATGAAGTAGGAGATACCATTTATTCCTCATTTGAGAGCATGGGAATAGGTGTTAGTCGTTTAGACCGAGTAGGGGTTTATAATATGTTGTATTTAACCATGAACCGTGATCTAAGTCTGTATCAACGGTTACATGATGTGAATGCAGCAGGGAGCTTTACAGAGTTTAAAAATTCTCTTACTCCAGACTTTGCATTGCAGGAAGCAGCTTTCACTAGGGAGGAGGAAGTTATTTGATTTTTAGTAAAAATAAAAGAAAGAACAATATACAAATAAAGGCTAAATCGAAAAAACAGAATGAAATCATTCAAACGACAATGAAACAAACCAAACGAGAAGGCTTGGATTTTATTTCCCCCTCTATGGTTAAAGAGCTTATGCCTTCAGATATAACCATTCAAGGACAAGCTAATGATTATTTGGTGGAAGTTGGGGCAACTGCAGAGCCTTCGCGATATTTCCGAAGCTTTTTTGCTGAAATTACAGGGGGGAATACCTGGGCAGGAATGTTAAATCCTTTAATCTTAGGTGAGTTTGGAAAAGGTGACACAGATCTAGCCATTCATATTGAACCAGTCGAAACAACAGAGGAATTAGATGACATAGCAAAGCGAATCAGAGCGATTGAGTCTGATCTACAGCTTGAGAAGAATGGAGAAAAAATTTCGAAGCTGCGTGATGAGCTGTTCGATTTAAAAGACCGTCAACGTCGATTAAGGACCAAGCTTGAAAGACCTTTTCGAGCCAGTATTCAAGCTGTTGTCAGCAGTACCGATTTAAAAGATTTAAAAAAATACTCCAATAATATGATTCGCCAATTTGCCGGGCAGGAAATCATCATGAGAAGCCCTGACGGAAAACAACTAGATGCACTGAAAAACATTACTCCTCTTAGTGATAACTTCATGTACAAGGAACATACGTTTAGTTATGAATCCTCTAACATTGCTGATTTATTCCCTTTTGGTAATGGAGGGATTAGTCACCGTACAGGCATTGTTTTGGGATATGACAATCTAGGTAGACCGATTTTCTATGACGGTTGGCACAAAAACCTTATGAATTACAATATCGTCATTACAGGGGTGTCTGGAGCTGGAAAAACCAGTGCAGTTATTGTGATAACTCACCGTTCGGCTCATTTAGGAATTAGAACATGCATAATTGATCCGAAAGGGGATTATGCTCAATTTGTAATGGACATGGGATGCCCTTACATTGACCTTTCACCAGATAGTCCATTTAAAATTAACTTTTTTGATGTAGATGTGGAAGAAAATGAAAAAGAGGAACACTTTGTCAATATTGAATCAACCGTACAAGCAGCAAGAGCAATTATCTTCAAAATGATACGGGTGATGGATTCAGAAGTATTAACGGGTAAAGTAAAAGTAAAAATTGAAAATAATATCCGAGAGTTATATCGAGAAAAAGGGATATTCGAGGATCCTTCCAGTTTAATTGACAACTCACGAACTGCTAAAAAAGGACCAAATGGGCAACTATCATTTAGTGTAAATGGTCGTTTAAAGGATATGCCAACATTGGGGGACTTATATTCTAAATTGACAGATGATGAGGAAGAAGAAATTAGGAAAGTGGCATATCTTCTGAAAAACTTTACTCGATATGGAGATTCTAAATCTCAGTCCATCTTTGATTGTCAAAGTACAGTAAAAATACAAGATGTCCCTATTTTTGCTTTTGGTTTAAACAAATTAGATGAAGAAATCATGCGGCCAATCGGATTGTTTGTAGCAACCAAGTGGCAAAGCACCAAATTTTCAAAGAAAAATCGGATGATACAAAAAAGAACGATTGTAGATGAATCTCAAATCCCTATGCAAGATCCAGAAACAGCAGCGTGGCTTGAAAATGAATTTCGCGTTGTTCGTTTCTTTAATACTTCTATGTGTGCAGTAACTCAAGGATTTGAAGTATTTACAAAAGTACCACAAGGTATGGGGATTTTAAAAAATGCTCCAACAAAGATTTTTTTGAAACAGGATAGCCTAGATATTGAAGAAATCAAAGGGAAATTTGATTTATCCGAAGGGGAAGGACAATTCTTAGTCCATCAAGCTCAAAAGGGTTTAGGAATCATTCGTATTGATAATGAAGCTTCCATAATTAAAATTGATGCCAATGAACAAGAGTTTAAAATGTTTGACTATACCAATCCAAATTCATCAAATAGGAGGTAATAAAATGCAACGGAGAAAAAGACTTCTCTTGTTATTTTGTTGTGCCTTCTTTTTATTTGCTATTCCTTCCACTTCTTTTGCAGCCAGTCAGCAATCAACACAAGATAAACCGGTACTATCTTCTGACAAATTGCAAAATATGAAGCCACCAGACTATGGGGAACGCTTTACAGCCAGTATTTTCGTATCCATTGCTGATACTTTCATAAATTTATTAGGGGCACAAGACGTTTCATATTTGGTATTTCAAAGAGATGATATTGCAAAAGATAATTGGCTGAAAGATGGCTATTTAGGAAAACGAGATCAATTATGATTGGGTGTCTTTCCAGAAAAGTATTTCAATGGAATTGCTATTTTCTATGATACTTTCAATAAACTATTGCCTATCCCTATGGTTGTGTTGATGGCATTAGTTGGATTATTACTTCTATTGTCCAATTTTAGTTCGGAACAAAGGTCTAATGTTAAAACTTATTTTGCAGGATTTATTTATTTAGTATTAGCTATGAGATTTGGAACCATCTTTATTAAAATCTTATTTTCTATTAATTATTTTTTTGTAGATTTAGTGTATTCGATTTTATCCAGCAACGGAATTCATATTGGTCGTTTTGTTGATACCATTTGGGGCGATAAAAATGGTTTTGACACGATAACAAGCCAAGGGGGGCTAGGGATTGCTCTCTTGGTTTTTTGTGCAACGTTTATGACCTTCTTATTGAATTATCAATACGCAATAAGAATGATTATGCTATCGATCATGATATTACTTTTTCCAGTCGTCATTATTGGGCTAATTTTCCCTTCTAAACGACAGGCTTTTGCTTTATGGGTATCTGAAGTCGTTTCACAGATTTATGTACAGACTGCTCATGCAATTGCTCTAGGCTTATTTTTCTATATGCGGCATTATATGCAAGATATATCCTTTTGGATTATCATTGCCTATTTCTTCGGTTTGCCAATGATAGTAGGAGTTGTTCAGAAGTTTATGAATTCCCTATGGGGAATACCTTCTGGAGGAAACTCTATGATGAATGGACTTAACGCTATGACGGGAGTAGCAGCCCTCATGTCTGCAGGTAGAATGGTCAGCTCTCTCCGAGGAAAAGGAGGAAATAGCAAATTAGAAGATTTTAAAGGAAATAATGATAAAGGAATAAATGACCGTTTAAATTTATCTGACGATACAACACCTTCTCTTGGAAAAGGTTCTTCTATCGGTAAAGGCACAATGCCCCTTTCTAATGGAAGCAAAGGAAGTTCCTTTATCGGTAAAATGGCGAAAGGTGCTACTAAGATGGCGGGTGCTACTACAGGAGCCATGTTAGGTGCTGGTCTTTCTACAATGGCTACAGGAAATCCTATGATGGGACTTGCAGCAGGAGGAATGTTAGGAGGAAACCTTGGTGGTCGAATAGGTGATGGGGTAAGTTCCTTGACAACTGCACCGATTGATTTAATTAAGGATTCTAGAGATTTAATGAAAGAGAATGAAGGAATGAGTTTTGGAGAAGCCTTAAAAGAACGAGTTGGATTTCAAGATGCCAGTCAATTATTTGATCCACAACAAGCAGGGCAAATAGGACAAAATCTTGCAGGAACTCCAGGTAAAATGATTGGACAAGCACTTGCAAGAGGAAATCAAGCGGCTAACTTCTTAAGCGGAGGTAAATATGGTCAAAACAGCGTTTCAACCCTTCAAAATTTAGACCAGTTAAAACAGAAAAGAGAAACTGCTTTAGCCAATTATCAAAATGCTCAACCTATGTTGAATACAGCTAAACTTCAAAAAGAGCAAGCTCAAAGCAAATATGGAAAAGGGAGTAGTTATCATAATGGGTTAGCTCAAAGATTTGAACAAGCGAGAGAGCATTATGATACTCAAAAATTAAAATTGGATTCGTTAAATAAAGAGAAAAGTCCAATGGAATATAAAACCCAATCTCATATCGTTAACCAAGCAAAAAATGAAATGAATACTAGTTTAAAGGATATGAACACTCCACATCCAGATTTAAGAAGTGCAGTGGAACATTTTAGTGAAATACAATCGTCGTATTCTGGTTATCAATTAGAGGCTCAACAGATAACCGATTCCATTAACCAATTCTATAAGGACAATACAGCTAATGCTAATTTAGACCGAATGGAGGAATTACGGACTGAACGGAAATCAAGAGGTGAACTATGAGTTACCAATACAACAATAATAATGGAGGTTACGGAGAGGATTTAATCAAAGGTCTTGCTAAATGGGGCGGTAGGAAAATTCGAAATAAAGTAGTCGGAATGGCTACTAGATTAACAAAAACTTTCATAAAAAACGCCTTAAAGAAAGGGATTAAACTTCTTCTTACAAAGACTGCGCCTATCTGGGGGCCAGTCTTATTTTTATTGATTTTGGTATGGTTGGCTTTTATGTTAGTTTATGCCTTACCTAGAAGTGTTTTTGAAGATAAATCCTCTGATATGGATACGAAAATATCAGCCTTTTTTGGGTTTTCAGATGTAGATAAGAAAGGATATGAGGATTTATTCAACACTTATAAAGAGGTAGCAAATGGGTGGGATGCAGGACTTGCGGATTTTCAGAAACAACAAG
>JAUZPL010000008.1 GCA_030705955.1 Bacillota bacterium
GGAGGCTCCCGTTCCGCCCGCGGAAAGCGAGCGTCTGGAGCGGAAATCAACTTGCCCGTTTATGAAGTTTTGCCTTTTTTGTCCAAAATAAAAAAGATTGCCGAGAAAAAATACCCCTTTCTCGACAATCTGAGGCTTAGTTCTATACTAAGCCTTTTATATTACAAATGAATGGGAAGTTTTACGCAGAAGGTTGTGCCTTTACCCAATTGACTTCGCACTTCAATCGTCCCTTGAAAATGGTCCACAAGCTTTTTGACCATAAACAGTCCTATTCCTTGACCGCTTTGTTCCTGATTTATTTTTTCATATTTAATAAAAAGTTTCCTTTGTTGTTCCTCAGACATTCCAATCCCTAGATCGCTCACTTCAATCATTAATAATTCATCCTTTACACTCACACTTAAATATATTGAGTTTTCTTCGTAACTATATTTAATCGCATTACTGATTAAATTAGAAATAATCATTTTAAATCCCATTAGATTACTTAGTAACATTTCGTTTCCTTTAAGGTTCATATCGGTTTTAAGGAGTATATTTTGTGTTTGAGCCTTTATTGTCATAATTTCAACAACTTCTTTAATGGCTGGAGAGGCTAATACCCATTTCTTTTTCCAAAGAGCATCGGTTGACAACATTTGTTCTGTATTGATAATATGAGAAATCTCGTTATCAATTACCATTGCATAGTTTTTAATATCCTTTAATCGAAGCTTCCTTTTTTCATCCAGTTCATCCTCCTCTAACAAGGTTGCATACGCTTTAATGACTGTTAAAGGATTTCGAACTTCATGTGAGACGACATGAACAAAATCCAGCTTTTGTTTATATAAGTCCATCTCTGAATCTATTGATGTTTGAACAGACAATGAAGGAAATGCTGTTGGATTATTTTTATTTGATGTCTTATATAGAGTACTTCTTGTAATCATTTCATCTGTCATCAGATATTCGTGACTTTTCATCATCTCTAACAAAATATTAGAAGGAACAGTTTCTCCACTATAAGCACAAATTGTTGTATAGCCAAGTCCAGCAACCGTAATGTCACAATTACACTCATATAGATGTAATTTATTTATCATGTCATCACTATTAACCCAATCAACATGCCCCCACATCCTAACCATTTGGTTTAATTGAACATAAGGGTCAATAATATTTTTTAAATTCATCAACACTCTTTCAAAATGGAAGTCATGATACATCTCATAAAATTCATAATTACTTACGTAATAAACATTTGTCATATCAATAGGCCCTAGATTGTCCAAAATCATTTGATATCGATCAGTGCTGTCAATAAAAACAACATGCTGTCCCAAATTCAACCCATCTAGGATATAAGAGGAAGCGTTTTCTATATATTCTTTAAGAGTGTTATAAAAATATAAAATGTGGGAGCCAGGGTTCAATTTTAAAGAACTATTTAAGGGTAGCAATTTATTCATTAAGTCCTCCGCATTTTAATTTAAAATATCACTATTCTCATAGTGTTTATATTATATAATTTATCAAATAATTTTAATAATTTTTTGTTTTTAATTTATAAAAAAAAGGCCAAATTGGCCTTTTTCCAGTTTATCATTCAAATAATTCTACTTTTAAAATATTCTAGTTGATTGGCGCTTTTCTTTTAAAAAGAAATCTCCCTTCTCTTGAAGATAAATTTACAAGAAATACAGATAGTAGAATAATGAATATACCGATTAACTGCATGGCCCCTAGGCTTTCCTTATAATAAAAAACACTTAGTAATGTAGCCACAACAGGTTCAATTGTTGCTATAATGGATGCTTTACTAGTCTCTATTTTTTCAAGTCCTCTCGTATATAAAAAATAAGCGATAACCGTTGGAAATAAACCAAGCCCCATACCCCAAAGTAGCACATCCCAATTACTGAATAAAGACCATTTTTTCCAAATACCTGTTAGAGGAATTAGTGCTATAGAAGCAAATAAAAACGTATAAAAAGTAACTGTAAATGATTCATATTTTCTTAAGGCAAACTTACCAAAAATACTATATAGAGAATACCCAAAGCCTGCACCAAGGCCTGTCAAAAGTCCTAACACACTCACCTCAGATTTATTGATTCCAGCAATAAACATACACCCCATTAAAGTACCCATAACAGACAAAAGTTTTATTTTGTTTACTTTTTCTTTTAAAAACAAAAAGGATAGAACAGTAACGAAGGCCGGCGCAGTATATAACAAAATAACCGCAATTGATAGGTTCATTTTATTAATCGTAGTAAAATAGCACCAATTAAAGAAAACAATACTAAGAATCCCCGTTCCAATAAAAAGTTTCACATCAAGTAATTTTATTTTCATTTGATTCGTCTTTTGAAATATCCCAAAGATAGCCAATAAAAGAGTTGCTGTCACTACACGTATGGTGACAATTTCCATTGGGGAAAAACCAACCTTTGAGAGAGCACGCACAAAAATAGCAATTACTCCCCATAAAGCTGCACTTAAAGCAATAAACCAAATAGAAATGAAATTTTCCTTACGTACCATAGTATCAGTTCTTTCTAGGAAATTAGAAATAGGGGTTTCTATTCCCCCCCCATTTTCCATTTTTTATCTCTTATAATTGATAAATGTCTCCATACTTGTTATACAAATAATCAATTAAATATTGGGCATTTAAACCTTCACCCGTTGTATCCTTCAATATCTCAAGTGGCTTTTTTAATTTACCATATTGATGAATATGCTTTGTGAACCACTCTCTAATCGGCTGAATATTTCCTACTTCTAATAACTGATCAAAATTAGGTAATTCCTCTACCATTTTATTTTTAAATTGAGCAGCATACATATATCCTAATGCATAAGAGGGGAAATACCCAAAACTGCCTCCGGACCAATGTACATCCTGTAATACTCCTTCAGCATCGTTTAATGGTGTTACACCTAAATATTTCTCATACATTTCATTCCAAATAGCAGGAAGATCTTTCACTTGAATTTCATCATTAAATAAACCCTTCTCAATTTCATAACGAACCATTATATGAAGTGGATAGGTACATTCATCTGCTTCAATTCGTATTAGAGAAGGTTGTGAAACATTAATAGCTTTATAAAAATCTTCAATTTTCACATGATCGAACTGCCCTTTTGAAGACTGTTTTAAAAGATTATAATTGTTCTTCCAAAATGCAAAATTCCTTCCAACAAAGTTTTCAAAAAACAATGATTGTGATTCATGAATGCCCATTGACGTACCCGAGCACAGTGGTGTACCAATTAATTCTTTTCCTAAATTTTGTTCATATAATGCATGGCCACCCTCGTGGATGGTTCCAAACACAGCAGTTCGAAAATCATTTTCATCATATCTTGTCGTAACACGAACATCACCAGGATTTAATCCAGTAGCAAATGGATGTACAGTTTCATCCAGCCTTCCTGCATCAAAATTAAATCCCATTTGGGCAAGAATTTCTTTACTAAATTCACGTTGTTTTTCTTTTGGAAAATGATGAAATAAAAATTCTGTTTTCGGCTTATTCGGAGAGCTGGAAATTGATTTTACTAATGGAACTATTTTTTCCCTTAGGTCTCCGAATACTTTATCAAGCACTTCTACAGTCATTCCAGGTTCATATAGGTCAAGTAATGTATTATATGGATTCCCTTCGTAACCCCAATAGTGTACAAAGCGTTTTGTTATTTCTACTAATTTTTCAAGATAGGGTTGAAATAACGGGAAATCTGATTTTGCCCTTGCTTCTTCCCAGATACTCTCTGCATTTGATTGGAGAATAACGTATTCCCTGTATTCCTCCGCAGGAATCTTTTTATTTCGATCAAATTCTTTTTTACATTCTTCTAATACTTTCCTTGATAATTCATTAAGTTCTTGGCCAGATAACTGTTCTATGTAACTTGCCATCTCATCTGATGTTGACATGTTAAACACTTCTGATGACAGGGTTCCAATTACTTCGGACCTTTGAGAGATACCTTGTTTAGGTGCTCCTGTGCGCATATCCCAATAAATTAAACCAATTGCTTCATTATAGGAAATGATTTTTTTTACATAATCCAAAAACTCCTTTTCCAACAGTCCCATTTCTTTTGTCATATGATCACTCCTATTCATTTTTCTTCCACATTTTATCATACTCTTCTGATAAATCCTTTAAAAATGAAACAAAAAAAAACAACAGAAAAAATTTTCTGTTGTAAAATATAGTTATATGGGAAAAGAGGATGTTTCCTGGAAAAAAAATAAAAAGATAAAACTAAGGGCTAAAAGTTACCAAAAACCTATAAAAAATTATTTCTTACCGACAGCTACTCTCCAAGTTTCAGGACCTTCTTCAAGGTACTCCCAAGTAAAACCATCTGGGTACTCCATCATAAATTGGTATTGAAGTGGTCTTGGGTCATGGTCATTTACGATTTGCATGAATTCACCTGATTGTAGTTCAGCAAATGCACCAAAAATAGTTGGGTGTTTTTCTCTTGGTGGAAAATCTGGTACGTTTATAATTTTAGCAAAAGTTGTCATCTTAATCACTCCTTATATATTTTTAACTTCTCTTATATTATAAAAAATATACACTTTTAACTTAGTGAGTCTTGTCACACCTTTAACATGATTTTGCTTATACTTTTAATAGGAGGTTATAGAATGAAAGAATTAGTTGGTCATTGTTCCTGTTGTGGAAAAGAAATTTTTTGTCTTGATGGATTTTTTAATGGTATACATACCGATGATAAGAAAATTTTTTGTTTTGAATGTCATGAGAATACAAAGAAAGAAAAAAAGCCGCAAGATTAATCCTTGCGGCTTTTTTTATCTTAATCCTCGTCAATAGATAAATCTTTAATAGGAAGCTTCTCTAGATCGTTATGTGTTGGTTTGCGTAAATTAAACATTGCTTTTAGACAGAATACTACTAGAATAATAGCACCAATTAAGAAGATAGTATCTGGAACCGCACGCCATGTTAACAATTCTTGAACAATTGCTTTTTCCAAGAAAGTATGTGCACGTGTTGCTGCATATCCTTGATAGAATGCTTCTTTAATTTGTATTACTCCGATTGGTAGTAAAGTTACGACGATCATGCCAGCAAGCCCGATATTTAATAGAATACAGCTGACTTTAAGCCATTTGTCGTTCCATGCCTCTGGTTTTACAATGCTTCGTAAAGTGTAAAGTAAAACTGCGATTGCAAACATGCCATAAACACCCATCATTGAACCGTGAGCATGTGCTTGTGTCAAGAATTGACCATGTTCAAAGAAAGCAACTGCTGGAAGGTTAATTAAGAAACCAAGAACACCCGCCCCAACTAGGTTCCAAATTGCTACAGAAATTAAGAACCAGAATGAAGCTTTATAAGGGAAGTTTGCTCCACCTTCACGCATCATTTTGTATTGTTCATATGCTTCAAGAATCAACAATGTTAACGGAATTACTTCTAACGCTGAGAAAACTGCCCCCAGACCAATCCATGCCTCTGATGAACCATTGTAGTAGTAGTGGTGACCAATTCCAAGCACACCGCTACCAAGAAGCAACGTAAATTGGAAATACAATTGTCTAACGGTTGATTTTTTCGTTACAAGACCAAGTTGAACTAATAAGAAACCAATTACGACAACAGCAAATACTTCAAATATACCTTCTACCCATAAGTGGATAATCCACCAGCGCCAGTAGTCAGCAAATGTAAAGCTAGAATCTGGGTTAATAAATAAAGCGAAAATGTAGAACGCTGGAACAGCAATCGATGAGTAGAATAATAGGTGGATAAGTCCGCCCTTATCTTTTTCTCTTCTAAGCCCTGCTTTAATTCCACGATAGACAATAAATAGCCAGATTAACATTCCGACAATGAGAATGATTTGCCATAAACGTCCTTCTTCAATGTATTCCCAACCTGAATGTCCTAATAGGAACCATTCATTTCCTAAGAATCCTTTTATACCAAGCCATTCTCCAACCATACTTCCACCAACAAGTACGACTAATGCCCAGAAGAGAATGTCAACAAGTAATCCTTGTTTTTTTGGCTCATATCCGCCAACAAGTGGAGCAATATAAATTCCCATTCCAAGCCAAGCTGTTGCGATCCAGAAAACAGCAAGCTGTAAGTGGTACGTTTTTGCTATGTTAAATGGTAAAATGTCGTGAATCCATTTGATTCCAAAGAAACTTTGAGGTTCTGTGTAATAGTGGGCAAGTAATGCACCAAACATACATTGAACAAAGAAAAGTAAAACAACTACAAGGAAGAACTTTCCTGTCTTAATTTGTGATTTTGTTAAAGGCATTTTTCTTAAATCAATAACAGGGAAATTTCCTTCTGTATAAGCTTCCTGCATGCTTAATTGGTAGCGATGGAAGAGATATAAAATAATACCGATAAATAAGATTAGTAATGTTACACTAGCGCCGCTCCACCAGATAGCCGAGAAGGAAACTTGGTTTCCGGCATCTGAATAATACGGCCAGTTATTTGTATACGTAATTTTGTCACCAGGACGAACAGTGCTTGAAAGCCAAGCTGTCCAGAAGAAGAAATCAGAAATTTGTTTAATTTGATCCCCTTTAGCAACATAAGCACGATGTGTAGTAGGCATGTCACTATTTTTAATAAGTTGACCTTTTAAGCCCCATCCATCACCTTTTGTAAAAATAACCTTATAATAATCTTCGACTTTTTTAAGACCAAAAGCTTGTGCATCTGTTAATGATAGAGTATCTTTTCCGCTTATGTAGCGATTTTTACGCATTTCCTTGATAACTTCATCACGAATAACTGCTTTTTGATCATCATTTAAGGAAGCAAAGTTATTATTATATTTTTGATTTGCTTTATAGTCTTGCATTCCTTTAGTGTAAATTTCAAGAGATTCTGCTGTATAGTCTGGTCCTTCATATGAACCATCCCCTAAAATGGTACCGTAGTCCATTAGGCCATATTTTTGGAAAACAGCCTGACCACCCATAATAGAATCCTTTGTAAATAAGACATCACCATTTTTATCTGTTACCTTTAATGGCCTTGGTGCCTGATCTTTAAATATCCAGTATCCTCCAACAAGCAATACAGTAAAGGTTATTAAAATAGTAAAGATTAAAATAGACTTTAAAAATGCATTTTTGTTTTCCTTCACCACATTCTTTGTAGGAACTCCGGGTTGTATGTTCATGTGACTCATTCCTTTCATATTTTCTTTACCTTCTGTATTGTAACGGTCACAAGATTGTCGATAAGTGAACCATTTCATTTAAGCCCTGTGATATTTATCATACATATGCGCATTTTTTCACAAAGTTGTCACAAATAATTGAGAATTATTTTCACAACATCCATTTAGTATGACAGAGGTCACATAAATGTAATAAAATCATTGTTAGAATAGTTTTATCAAAAGAAAACTTTATTAAAGGTGATGATGTAATGAAGCAAGAGGACATCTTTAAAAGACTGTCAGAGGTTCCTATTTTTCAAGAACTATCCCATGAGGAACTTTCACAGATTGTAAAGATTGCTCAGATTCGCTTTTATAAACATAAAATGTATGTCTTTATGCAGGATGATCCGCTCGACCGTGTATTTTTTATCTATTCGGGAAAAGTAAAGATTTATAAAACGGATTTTTCTGGTAAGGAACAGATTATTTCCATCTTTGAATCAGGAGCCATGTTTCCACATGCCGGCTTTTTCCGTAAAGGTAAATATCCTGCACATGCAGAGGTTACTGAAGATGCAACCTTGATGGTAATACCTATTGATCAATTTGAGGAAATTCTTCTTTCACATCCGGAGCTTTGCGTTAAATTGTTTAGAGTACTGGGTGAAACGATTGTAGATTTACAAAAAAGGCTTGAGGCTCAAATTCTTCATAATACGTATGAACAAATAATTTTACTTCTAATTAGACTATGTAAATCAAATGGAGAAAAAATTGCCGATAAATATAAGCTGACAATTCAATTTACAAATCGTGAACTGGCCAATATGATAGGGACATCAAGGGAAACAGTGAGTCGAACAATAAATCAATTAAAAAAGAAAGAAGTTATTTTACAGGATGAAGAAGGATATTATCTGCTTGACCGTGAGGAATTGCAGCAAGAATTATTTTACTAACTCTGTGTTAAAATTATTTCTACATATAATATAGTAAAAAGGAGATGTTTTGAATGGAACCAAAAGTAGTTGAATTAGATGTACGTGAGGATATAAAAAATAAGCTTGAGCCGTTTCAAAAAATAATGGAAGCTGTTAAGGAATTAAATGCAAATGATACCTTTATTCTTCATGCACCATTTAATCCGGTCCCATTATACGCGGTTTTAAAAGCGAAAGGTTTTTCACATGAATCTGAGGAAATCGATAGTAAGCACTGGAAGATTACTTTTACAAAGAAATAAAAGGAAAGGTGATTTCAAATGATTATAGATAATCGCGGGCTCGAACCACCCCAACCAATGATGCGAACTCTAGCAGCATTAGAAAATTTAGGGGAAAATGAGGTCCTTACTATTATTAATGATAGAAGGCCTATGTTCCTATATGAACAGCTTGAGGAATTAGGGTATAAAAATCGAACAGAACAACAAAATGATGGAAGCTATAAAATAGAAATCTTCCGGTAAGAGGGTGAAAATATGCCTCCTCAAAGTTTGAGTAGTGAAACAAATATAAAGCTTCCTTTTTCATTTATATTCTTTAGTTTTATCGCCCTGGTGTGTTCGCAAATCTTACTCTTGTCAAATGGACAATTCATGACAAGTGGTACCTTTCGAATTCCAGCACTTTGGTCTGCTGCTCATCTTATTATTTTAGGCTGGGCTTTAATGACTGCCATGGGCGCTATGTATCAGCTTGTTCCAGTAGCATTTTTAACAAAAATCTGGAATGAAACATTTGGTTTTATTCAATTTTTTGTAACTGCTATTGGAATTCTAACCTTTGCCGGCACACTGTATTGGGCGCCACAGGATGCTTTTATACCAGGAGCTCTTACATTAATAGGTATTTTGATGTTTATAGTCCAAATGTTAATGACTTTAAGAAAACAGGCAAAGCCAAACATTTTAACCGCTTTTGTGGGGACTGGCTTGGTATGTTTACTTGTCACCATCTCCATTGGAATTACATTAATTTATTGCCTAAGTACTGGGAAAGGGACAGAGTACTATCAACCCTTATTTAAAACACATTTACTTATGGGAATTACCGGATGGTTTACACTCTTAATCTTTGGTCTCTCTTATAAGATGGTACCCATGTTTTCTCTATCACATGGATTTCCAATGGTGCAAGCTCGTTATGTTTATGGAATTTATATTTCTGGGTTAATCATTACGATCATATCTATCTTTAGCGGAAATGACTTACTCCTTAAATTAGGATTCCTGCTTCTATTCATAGGTTTCACTACATTTAGCTGGCATGTAAGTATTATAATTAAGAAGAGATTAAAGAAAAAACTTGATAAGCCCTTTAGTTTCGCTTTATCTGCGATTGGTTTTGGTAATCTTATTCACTTTGTTGCTTTTGTCATGCTTTTTACTAATCATTTCTCAGGGCTAATCGGTCCATTAATATACACGTATCTCTTTCTTTGGATCATACTTTCTATCCTCGGATACTTGTATAAAATAGTTCCATTTTTATGGTGGACACATAAATATAGTCAGGAAATTGGCAAAAAAGCAGTACCATCACTCAAGCAAATGACAAATGAAAAAGTCATCACGATTTTATTAAGTCTATTTATACTTTCAGTTTTAATTGTTTTCTGTGCATTATCATTAAAAATAGCGATTCTATTCAATATTGGACAAGTAATGTTCTCCGTTACTTTTATTTCCATTGCGTTAAATACATTAAATGTTTTAAGAAAATAGTGAGGTGTTTAATATGAGTTTAGTTGAAAAAATCCGTGAAGAATTGAAAAGTGTATATGATCCTGAATTAGGTATTAATGTTGTAGACCTTGGTTTAATTTATAATATTGAAGTGACAGAAGATAACGATGTTACCGTTACAATGACGTTAACAACTCCTGGCTGCCCACTTCATGACAGCATTTCAAGTGGTGTTCAATATTGCGTTGAAGGAGTCGAAGAAACAAACAATGTATTCGTTCACACAGTTTGGGAGCCTGCATGGTCCCCAGATAAAATGACAGACGAAGGAAAAAGACTTTTAGGTAGATAAGAAAAAATGAAAGAAGGACCTGAATGAAAATCATTCAGGTCCTTCTTTAGCTAATCAGAATGTATATACATAAATTCTGAACGCATAGGAGCAACTTCGCCTTTTGGGCTCGCCAATCGGCGAATTTTCTTTATCTAGGTTTAACAGGAAGAATTTCAATCATACTATTTAATACATCTTGTGAAGTATCATGGTCCAATAAAATATGAATGGTCCCCTTATCCCCTTCACTTCTTATTAAACGGCCTATTCCTTGTCTAAGCCTTAAGAGCATGAATGGGAGATCCACCTCTGTAAATGGATCCTTAACACCCTCTCTTTTAGCTTTAAACACGGGATCATTCGGTGGATATGGGAGTGAAAAAATAATGATATTTTCAAGTGAACGCCCCGGTATATCTAACCCTTCCCAAAGCTTGAGGGAAAATAATACAGCATGTTCATCATTTTGAAATTGAGATACGAGGGTACTAATTTCAGAATCACCTTCAAATAGGAGTGGATATTTCAGCACGCCGCTTACCTTTTGTTTGATGAATTCTAAATCTTGTTTATTGGAGCATAAAACAAGGGCCCTTCCCTCTGTTTTTTCAATTTGTTTCACTATATAATGTATTTTTTCAATCGAATTTTCACTTGGAAACATTGGCATGTTAATTTCCATCATTTCATCATAGGAAAATGGTGAAGCAACTGAAAAGGATAGGTAGTTTTTAATACCAAGACTATCAGCCATGTAATCAAAAGAACCTTTATTCGATAATGTTGCAGAAGAAAAAATAAACGGCTTTTGCTGCGAAAAAACCTCATCTTGCATGACTTCTTTTACCATTTTCGGCATAATGACAAGGGTTCTCTCTCCCTCTTTTTCTTCAAACCATGTAATCCCATTAACTGTTTGCATAAATAGTCCGAGTGAATGAGTAATTTGATCTAAGTATTCCTCAACAATTTTCAATTCATAATCATTGATGACATATAGTTCACTATCAAAAACTAGTTCTTCTTCAAGTTGACTGATTTTTGCTAGCAGATTTTTTGCACATTTCATAACGGTAGGATGCTTTTCAATAAACTGTTTGTCCGACCCATCTATACTTGTAGTAAATTTTGAAACAGCTAAGAAAAATCTTTCATTTTCTACTATTACATCATCAATCGCATTTAATGTCTCTTCACGTACGTCATTCTCCATCAGCCTTGTCAATAGAGTTTCAAGTGTTTGATTGGTTATACGATAACTTAAAGCCTTTTGGCATGCATATTCAAGCAGATGACCTTCATCAAATATCACTGAGGAATAGAGAGGCAATAATGGAAGCTGTCCTTCCCTCTTTCTTGATTCCTTTGTCCAAATGTGCTCCATATAGAAATCTTGTGAACAAATAATCAAGTCTTTAGCATGACGATAATAATCTCTATTCAATGTTAATCCACATCGATGCCTTAGATCACAGGCAAAACAGTCTTGTAAGGGATCCCAATTTATTTCTCCCCATTTTTCATCGGATAGACCTGGGTATTCTTTGCGGTCTCCATACCTTTCAAAATTTTGCATGGAAGCATCTTGATATACGAAGCTTGGAAGTTTATCAACAATTTGATCAATTTCTTCAAAAGAATTTGTTTGGCGAGCTCTATCAAGCTTTTTTAAGCATAAATATTGGTCCCTTGATTTTGCAAGACGGACATCAATATTTAAATTCAATACTTTTTCTAGCTTCGCAATATCTCCTTCTTCTTTAACGAGTTGCTCAATTAATGTTTCATCTGCACAGGCAATGATGGCAGGCTGATTTGTATATCTGGCGTAAATGATGGCATAAAGCAAATAGGCAATTGTCTTTCCGGTTCCGACTCCCGCTTCAGCAAACATTACTTTCTTCTCTTTAAATGCCTTTTCAAGCTGAAAGGCCATAAATATTTGTTCATCCCGTAATTCAAAACCTGAATCCGGTAAAATATCATAAAAAAGATCGCCAATCCACTCACCTAATTTATCATAAAAAGATTCTGTTTTTGAAATTGTAAATGGAATCCCACTTTGCATGGTACAATCTTTCTCCCTTCCCAAAAAAGAAAAGCGCCTACAAATAGACGCTAAGCTGTATAGTTAATCATTTTATTTTATCGTATATCCCTTTATTGTCAAGATTATGATTCTTTAATCCGCGGTGGTCTATTTCCCCAGTATTGATAAAAGTCAGTTCGGATAAAACCATTAAAAAGCTTTCGTTTTTTCGTAGCAGGTTTGCCATAAATCTCTTCAAAATTTTCATTTGATGTTAGCATATAAATGGACCATGTATCTAAAGGTGCAAAAGCTTGTCCCATTTCACGATACATCTGTTCAACTGCCTTTTTATCGCCTAGTCTTTCTCCATATGGTGGGTTTCCAACAATAACACCGTTTTCTTTTTTTGTTGAAATATCCTTTACTTGCATTTGTTTAAATTGAATAAGATCGCCTAATCCCGCCTCAAATGAATTCTTTTCTGCAATTTTCACCATTCTATGATCAATATCAGAACCCGTAATATCAAGTTGTTGATCATAGTTCGCTAAATCTTCTGCTTCATCACGGGCATTCTCCCAAACCTTACTTTCAATCCAACCCCAGCCTTCTGAAACAAATTCACGGTTAAAGCCTGGTGCAATATTTTGTCCCATTAAGGCAGCTTCTATTGGGATGGTCCCTGATCCGCAGAATGGATCTATAAATGGCTTGTCGGGACTCCAATTGGTCAACATAACAAGTGCTGCAGCAAGCGTTTCTTTCAATGGAGCCTCTCCTTGATCCACTCTATACCCGCGCTTATGAAGCCCTTGTCCACTAGTATCAATTGTAATAGTTGCCATATCCTTTAATAAGGCAACTTCAATTTTATATAAAGCGCCAGATTCTTCAAACCAAGTATTTCGCTTGTAATGACTCTTTAATCTCTCGACAACTGCTTTTTTAACAATTGCCTGGCAATCGGAAACGCTAAATAGTTTTGATTTTAAGGACTTTCCCGTAACAGGAAATTCCGCATCCTCTGGCAAATACCTTTCCCAAGGTATGGCTTTTGTTTTTTCAAACAGCTCATCAAATGTATAGGCTTTAAATTCTGCTACCTTTATCTTTAATCGATCTGCCGTGCGAAGCCATAAATTACATCGCGCAATGGCACTTTCATCTCCTATAAAGGTAACCTTTCCATTTTCAACTTCACATTCATAACCTAATGTACGGACCTCTTTTGCCACAATGGCTTCAAGACCCATTGCACTTGTTGCAATCAACTCATATTTTCCCATTATTTCACCCTTCACCAATATACACATATTTCTCTTCAGATAATTTCATTATAACCACGTTATTTAAAAATAAAAAGCTCCCCACAATTTAGGAGAGCTCTAAATTCTTTTCACATTTTTCCCATTAATACGTTCTGTAAGCCATGTTCTGTACCATTGTACTTCAAGCGACAAAAGTCTCGTACTTTGGTGGTAACCATCTATCTACAGGTTTCAATAAAACCTGTCCTTCTTCTTGTTGAATTCCAAGAAAGAAAGCGCCCCTACCATAATTTGGGTTTCTCGCTCGTGGGGTTTACCCGTTCCACCCTTTCTATTTCTAGAAAGATTACGTCACTGTGGCACTTTTAAAGGTACTGATGCCATATCCAAAGGACTTAGGCATTTTCCCAGCCGTCAAGCCTTTAAGCTTGCCCTAGCTTATGAATTGACTAGGCACGAACACTACGAGCATCTCAGCTCGTGCGAGCATGGACTTTCCTCTGCAACAAAAGTTACAGCGATTACCCGAACGCAATTAATGACAAAATTTATTATATGTGTTTCTAGATGTTAAATCAATGGTTTTATTTGGTAATTAAGGAAATTTGTTTAATCGTATAGTTTATTACCAAACACATGTTTTTCAAGATTGGATAAGCGCTTCAAAATGTCAAAATTAGTTGTTCCAGCCGCTTGACTTACAGGTTGTCTTCTTGAAGCTTCTTCAAGCTGTTTTCTTAAACGTAGATTTTCCTGTTGTAGTTCATCAATTTCTTGATGAAATGTTTCATAATCTTTTATGACAAGGTCTAAAAATTTATCCACTTCTTCTTGTTTATAGCCTCGTACGCCTGATTTAAATTCTTTTTCTAAAATATCTTTTGCCGTTAATTTAACTTTGTCGGATAACATTTTAATCACCTCAGTATTGACCAATCATTACATATTATTTTTTCAAAAATAATTCTTTTTGTCAATTTTTCCGTAAGACAAGTTTACCATTTCATTATATGAATGAACAGAGAATAATTGCTATTTACTTTTAAAATTCAGATCGTTTATATTCCTCCTCCTCCATTAAGATTTGTAAATCATAAAATGTTATTAAGTGGAGAGGATAAGAATGATGGCTCTGATAATTTTTAGCTATTTCATATAAAAATTTGGGGCTTCCCTCTTTTTCTGTATCATATAAAAGGAGTAACTCATTACTTTTTTCAATAAAGAACTGATTTTTTAAACGAAATTGCCATGGTTTTTCATATCCTTTTCTTGTAACTGAATCAATAAAATCTGCTTGGGCAAGGATAGACCTATACCACTCTTGATTTTTTTCATTCCATTTTTTCTCCTGATCTAGAAAAGGAGTTATGACTGCCAGCTTTAAATCAAGCGTTTCCTTTTGTAATTCAAAAACCACCTCTGCAGCCCATAATTCAACACCAAGTTGTCCACTAATTAAAACCCATTCTAAACCTTCATCAAGCAATTGTATCAGTTTCTTTTTTATTGCTAATTTAATGAAATTTACTGATGGGTGATCCATTTGAAAAATTCCTAATTCATAAGGTTTATAGCCAGATATAGCTAATACTTTACCCACGGCTTTCTCCATAATCATTATTTTTTTAGTTGTTGTTCATTTTCTGACTCTTTAGGTCCTCTTCCATATACCTAGTTACAAAATAAGCAGCCTTTTTTTAAAAATAGGACAATCATTTTTAGAACTACATCATATCATATTGTATAAAAGAAATAAAAAAACAAGGGCAAATCGCCCTTGTAATGGATCTCTTATTAAGGTCTTGGTCCCATATATGGGCTAGGAAATCCAGGTCCAACTGGTGCACCAGGCATTGGCATTGGCATTTGCATTGGCATTGCACATGGGTTGCAGCAGTTGAATTCTTGATTGCAAACCTCATTACAGCATGAAGCAGATTGAGTGCAATAGTGCTTATGCTGGTACATATGATGATTAACAGTTGCAACATGTGTTGGATGGATATGTGGCACCACCGTTGTAGAGAAGGTATGGTTCACAATCTGTTGAGTTGGATGAATGACAGGCGGCATATAATTTGTTCCTAAATACATTTAAAAGCTCCCCTTTCAGATATTCTGTTTACATTAACAGCCTATGTCAGAAGGGTCTATCTTGTACTAATTAAAATACCTATTTTTATAGAATTGAATAAAAACTATCCTTTAAGCCTGTAAACATAAAGACAGTTAAGCCTAGAACAATGAAAAATAAATATAGAATTGCCTTATACATGTAAAACCAGCTCCACTTTGCTTTTTTATAGTCATTTATCGTTCACACATTTTTAAATTTTACCCTTTTAAACTATAAGAAACAATAATGAATTACTGGTTTTTTCGTGGACAAATATGAAGATTTTGTTACAATATCCAAACCTTGTCATGTAAATGTAAATAAAGTAGGATTTTGGCGATTTTTGCGCTTACCCGGGAAATTTACAGTGTTTTTGTTTTAAGCGTATTACCCTTTTTATTAGTTCATTCTGTTTTTTAGAATCTATTGTATCCATTAAATCCATGGCTATATTACAATACTTTATAGCACCTTCAAAATTTTTATATTTATGTTCAAGAATTTTTGCTGCCTCAATGCATGCCAAGAAACTTAATTCATTTTTCTCGTTAGCAACTTTTTCAAATAGAACGAGGGCCTTTTTAATCGCATTTTCTTTTTTTAATTGAAGAGCTAAAGAAAATTTGGCACTGTTGGATGTTTGGTCTCTACCATCAATTAGACTACTAAATATTTGCCCTGCCTCTGCATCTTCCCCTATACTTGCATACCACCGGCCAACTTCAAAAGACTCTTTCCTTGTTTGCGAAGGATCACGGCCACATAATTGGAACGTAAGATGGGTATAAAGAGTTACGAGTGAAAGAATATCCACTTCATTATGTTTTAAAACTCCAATTATTCCTTCCGGATCGTTATTTTCGATGAAGTCAAAATAAATCATAGGTGCTAAAAAACCAGGAATATCATCGACCCTCTCAACACCCAATATTTCCTTTTCGACTACTGACAGCTTCAATCGATCCAACCTATGTTTCCATAATCTTCTTGATGCATGGTATAGATCAAAGTGTCCAAATGAAGGAAGCTTAGGAACATGTTCTCTAATGAGTGTATGTCGAGTTTTCACCTGTGGCCAATCAAAGGATTTACCATTATACGTTACCAATGTCTTATAGTTAACCCTCTCCAAAAAGCTTTGATATAAAGGCACTTCTGCACCAGGGTGTGGTAATAGATGCTGTCTTAACACAAGTTCATTATGAACGATACTTGCATAACCAAGAAGGAAAATTGTATTACCTACGCCTCCTCCTAAGCCTGTTGTCTCTGTGTCAAAAAAGAATAGCTCTTCTGCCTTATGTCCAGATGCAGATAATGGATGATTTTGCGGACCTTCATTCCAAATATGGACGGCATCGAGAAAATCAGAAAAAAAATAGTGTCCATGTTTATAGGTAATGGGATATTTTATTTCCCTTACAAGACAATATTGATGATCAAAGTAGTAGGGAAAAACCTTTTCCTTTTCCCATTGTTCGGAAAAAGGAATCTTTATTTTTTCGATAACCTCATTCGATGGAAGTGGTTTTTTTTCTTCTAGTGAAATATGTGGTTTTAATCTGTTTAATTTGTTTTTTAATGACATGCTTTTATACCTCTGATGGCTGGAAACTAGAATTCAAAAAGGATTGAATAATGGTTAAAACATCTTTCTTTGCTGTTTCACTCACACATTCTGCTCCAACGCAGGACGGACAGCCATTGTCACAATGACAACCCTCTACCATTTTCTTTGTTTCATGAAATACTTCAACTATCCCACTATAAATTTTCTCACTTAAGCCAATACCACCAGGATATCGATCGTAAAAAAAGATAGTTGGTTTTTCATTGTGATCTGCTTTTATCTGTGGGATTACATGAATATCCTGTGGATCTGCCATTACAAATAATGGGGCAATGTGATTTAAGGCATGTGCAGCACCAATGAGTCCTTGTTCTAGCTGCCCTTTCCCCATTTTAGAAAAATCTTTGTTTAAGGAAATCCAAGAAGCATTTGTATGCAATTCTTCCTCTGGAAGATGAATTGGCCCTGAGCCGATATTTTCATGTGTTTCAAATTTAATCTTTTTAAAGATGGTAGCCATTGCTCTTACACTTACATCTCCATACCCTACCTCTGTATCAACTAAATTAATGGTTTTATCAACCTCTAAAACTTTTAAATGAACAGCTACATTTGCATCTGTAAAATAATCTGCATCTACTTCCTTCACAAATGCTTTTTTTTCCTCCCAATCTAGTTTTTCCACTTGAAATTGAGTACCTTGATGCAAATATATAGCTTCATCATGCAAAAGTGTCATGGCAGAAAAACTATCCATTTCTCCAATTACTTTTACATGACCAGTTCTTGTTATATCAATAATCACTATATTTTCTTGCGATGCTGATCTTAAGCTAATATTATGTGCAGGAAATGAATCATTCATCCAGTACCACTTATCTGCATTCTGATAAAGAATCCTTTCCTCTGCTAAATATTCTAATAGTTCCTTGGTATCAACCCCTCCAAACTTCTCTCCTTGTTTAAAAGGTAGCTCATAGGCTGCACATTTCATATGATCAATTAAAATGATTAAATTATATGGATTAATTCGAGCAGTTTCAGGACTTCTTTTAAAAAAGTATTCTGGGTTTTGAATGATATATTGATCTAATGGGCTTGAACTGGCAACCATAATGACAAGGGATTCCCCATGTCTTCTTCCTGCCTGCTGCCAAGCACTTGAAATTGTCCCGGGATACCCTGTCATAATACAAACCTGAAGCTGTCCGATATCAACACCAAGTTCTAGGGCATTTGTACTGACTACCCCGTAAATTTCTCCGGAGCGAAGACCTTTTTCAATTTTTCTTCTTTCAGTCGGAAGATATCCTCCCCGGTACCCCATTATTGATTTTGATCCTAATTGATTTTTAATTAAATCCTGTAGGTAGGTAAGAATAATCTCTACTCTTACCCTGCTTCTAGCGAAAACAATGGTTTGGATTTTATTTTTAAGTAATTCGCCCGCTAATTTACGAACCTCGAGTGTTGCACTTCTTCTAATATTTAAAGGTTTATTGACAATAGGTGGATTATAAAACAGAAAATGTTTCCTCCCACTTGGAGCACCATTATTATCTATTAAACACATTTCTTCTTCTGTTAAACATTGTGCATGTTCCAGTGTGTTTGCAATGGTTGCGGAGGTGCAGATGAAAAGAGGATTACTCCCATAATACCGACAAATCCGTTTTAATCTTCTAATAACATTGGCAACATGGCTACCAAAGACACCTCGGTACATATGGAGCTCATCAATTACAATAAACTTGAGATTTTCAAAAAGAGAGACCCATTTTGTATGATGAGGAAGGATGGCAGAGTGAAGCATGTCCGGATTTGTAATAACAATGTGTCCTGCCTTTCTAACCTTTTGCCTTATATTTGTAGAGGTATCTCCGTCATATGTGTAGCTATTTATATTCATTCCAGAAGCTTCAATCATTTCATTTATTTCACTTTTCTGATCCTGTGCAAGTGCCTTTGTTGGAAAAATATATAATGCTCTTGATGTAGAATTAGTTAGAATCTCTTGTAAAACAGGTAGGTTATAACATAGTGTCTTTCCCGAAGCAGTTGGTGTAACAGCAACAATACTACGTTTGAACAAAGCTGCTTCATATGCACTTTTTTGATGAGTATATAGTTTGTCTATGCCTTTTTTTCCTAGTGCGTCTTTTAATATTGGATGTAAGTCCTCCGGAAGAGGGACGGTACATGCTGGTTTTTCTTCTATAGTTTGCCAAGTTACAATATTTTTCTTATAATAAGAACTTAATTTCATTTCTTCAATGATTTCCTGTAAACTCTTCTTGCCTATCACAAATATCACCTCAATAATTCTATTGTAGCGAATAAACGTTCGAGGAAGAAGAGATTTACATAAAAAAGTTACATGAAATTTTCCTATATCGATTATTCTCTTATGTCTTTCTTTGTTAAAATAAGAGATAGACTATTCCACTTTCCCCTGAGGTGAAAAAATGAAGATTGAAGATATAAAAAAGGTCCTTTCTGGTTTCTCTCTTTTTCGTGAATTAACTGACAGTGAATTAAATAAAATTGCTGATATATCCATTGTTCGTGATTGGAAAAAACACAGCCATGTTTTCCTTCAAGGAGATCCACTTGAAAATGTTTATTTTATCTTTGATGGTAAAATAAAAATTTACAAAAGTGATGTAAATGGTAAAGAACAAATTGTCTCCATTATGAAAAAAGGCGAAATGTTTCCTCATGTTGGCTTTTTTAGAAAAGGAAATTATCCTGCATTTGCAGAAGTCTTGGAGCACTCCGTACTTATTGCTGTACCTATTTCACAGTTTGAGGATGTATTACTTGAAAACCCTGAACTATGCATAAAGGTCTTTAAAGTTCTTGGTGAAAAAATTATTGATCTACAGGATCGTTTAGAAGAACAAATTTTAAACAACACATACGAACAAATTGTTAAACTCTTAATTCGGCTTGCGAAGAATCATGGAAAAGACTTACATGACGGAACAATATTGCTAAAGGCAGAATTTACAAATAAGGATCTTGCAAACATGATTGGAACAACAAGGGAAACCATTAGCCGTACGTTAACGAAGATGAAAAAAGATGAGCTAATTGAGGTAGATGAAGAAGGAAACATGATTCTGGATCCAAATATACTGCTTGATGAGATCATATAAACATACTAAAAAGAGGGCGTCCCAAATGTGAACTTTTGGGGCGTCCTTTTTTGAAGAATGGTTCTTATAAATGGGGCTGTTGATTTCCACTGCAGTCGCTCGCTTTTCGCTTGTTAAGACCAATTCACAAAGATTCTTTATTCCTCTATTTATTCGAAATCTGTAGCATATCGTTTAAATCTTCTTGTACTGTTCCGATTAATTTTAAATTAAAGGTATCTTGAAGTACCTTTAAAACTCCTTCTGAAATAAATTCAGGTGGTTTAGGTCCAATCCGAATGTCTTTAATTCCAAGACTGAAGAGTCCTAAGAGAATGGCAACTGCCTTTTGCTCAAACCAAGAAAGCACTATGCTTACTGGAAGCTCATTAACTTCACACTCAAAAGCCTCGGCTAAAGCCTTTGCAATTTTAACCGTTGATCCAGAATTGTTACACTGACCTAAATCAATGTAACGTGGAATATTGGTTCCAGGAACAACTCCATAATCTACATCGTTAAATCTGAACTTACCACATGAAGTCGTTAATATCACTGTTTCAGAAGGTAGGGATGTTGCTAGCTCACGATAATATTCTCCGCCTTTACCTGGTGCATCACATCCAGCTATTACGAAAAATCTTTTAATTTTACCTTCCTTAACTGCTGCGATAACCTCAGGTGCCAAGCCTAAAACTGTTTCATGGTGGAATCCCGTTACTAGTGTTTCAGAAGAATCCATGTTTGCTTCCGGAAGTTCAAGTGCTTTTTCAATTAAAGGTGTAAAATCATCGTTTACGATTTTTTGTACATTTTCAAGGCCGGCTACTTCATATGTAAACATTCTATCAGCATAACCGCCCTTAATTGGCATAACGCAGTTTGTTGTTGCTAAAATGGCCCCAGGGAAAGATTCAAAGAGTGTACGCTGGTCATACCATGCCTTACCAATATTCCCTTTTAAATGTGAGTGTTTTTTTAAAGCCGGATACCCGTGTGCGGGCAGCATTTCAGAATGAGTATATATATTGATTCCTTTTCCTTCCGTCTGCTTTAAAAGCTCCTCTAATGCAAAAAGATTATGTCCAGATACAACAATACATTTTCCTTCTATTTTATTCTGGGTAACCCGGACAGGTTCTGGAATGCCAAGACGTTTCGTATGTGCCTCATCTAACATTTCCATTACACGGACAGTTGACTGTCCTACCTTCATAGCCATCTCAATGTGGTCCTGAACATTAAAATTAGAATTAGTCAGTGTCATATAAAGAGCTTCATGTGTTGTAGCATCAACAAATGGATCGGTATAACCTAATTGATTAGCATGTGTCCGATATGCAGCCATACCCTTTAAGCCAAAAATAATCGTATCTTGTAAGCTTGCAATTGTTTCATCTTTACCGCAGACACCAAGTACCTGGCACCCGCCTGTTGGAGTTTGTTCACATTGATAACAAAACATATTTTCTCCTCGCCTTCTATTTATTTTCTGCTTAAGAATACAAGTGTCCCATTTCAAAAAGCGTGATTTGAATCACACTTTTTGTAGTTGTAATAAATCTTTCAAAAAGTTATCTCAATATTATGACGGGAACCCCTATATCTTCATCTGCATAGTCTATAGTGTAAATTTCTGAAAAAAGTGGGGGAAAAAAGATGTCTGCCATGCAACCAGATAAAAACAAACATAAAAAAACAAAAGACGAGCCATTTGGGGATTTAGTGAAATCTGTAAATAGCTTTTTTAATGAAAAGCCAGTTCGAGGTTTCTTGCAAACAATTGATGACTTTTTTAAGAATCCCTTCCCTCCTGGCCCATCTTTTCATGTTGATACAGTAGAAACAAATAATGAAATTATCGTTTCTGCTGAACTTCCAGGTATTAAAAGGGAACAGATTCAATTAGATGTTCTTGGGAATTATTTAACCATTTCAATTGAAAATTGTGAGGAAGAATTTGAAGAGGATGAAGTGAATCAAGTTTATAAACGCAGTCAATTTCGCGAACATTCTTCAAGAACAATTGTCCTTTCACATCCAATCAATGAGAAAAATATAAAGGCTAGCTATCGAGACGGTCTTTTGAAAATACGTATTCCTCAAGAAAAAGGAAAATCAATCAGTATTGAAGAATAAGGAGATGAAGAAAATGTGAGGCACCATCCAAATAGTAGGATGGTGCCTCACATTTTTTACACTTTAAAGATTCCTCCAAACCCTTTTACAAGGGATGATACTTGAGAAACCGCATTCATCATTTGACCCGCAGTATTGATCATTTTATTAAAGTCAACTGAACCATCTTGTGATTTAAAAGAATTCATAAAAGATTGCATTCCTCCAGGTTGTTTAGGAAACATATTTTGTTTTGGATAAGGGTTCATAGTAGGATATCCATTCATAGGCTGGTATTGGTTTTGATATTGGTTGTGATACATTTCTTCCTGTTGCTGTAAAGGGTTTTGAAAAAGAAACTGGGCATCCTGTTGCGGCGGGTATTGTTGAGGTAAGGTTTGCTGTTGCATATACCCTTGTTGGTATGTTTGATTGAATGGTTGATATCCACTCTGAAAATACGGATTTTGCGGCTGATATGGTGCTACTTGATAATTTTGAGGTGTTGGTGTTGGTGGTGTTGGATATGGATATCTCGGTATTTGATTCTGACTAGTATTCCATCCAATATTGGATGGGATGCCGTTCATCATTTGCCCTGAATATCCATAATTGAAATGCTGTCTTTGTAGATTATTTCCAAACATGGGCAAACATCTCCTCACTTATTCATTACTACACTTTATGAAAAATAAATAGAAAGGTGATTTTTATATTCGATACTCCTCTAAAAAAAAGAATTTTCATATTAAATAGCAAAATGGCGTTTAATAAAGAGTTAAAGGTATACTCTTATTTTTACATTTGTCGTAAATTGTCGGAAGTTTCAATTTTTTAAAAACTAGAAAACTTTTTATTTCATGATACGATAGAAAAAAAGGGAAGGGGGACTAAAAAGCCGTGAACATTGATGAGTTAAAAGAAAGGTTTATTCAAAACAAGGAATATACACCAGAAAATATTAATGAATTGATGGATTTTGCAAAGAAAGCGTATATTCACAATGAGATTAATATAAAAGAGTATAGCCTTCTTGTTCGAGAACTGGAAGCACAGGGTGCTGTTGTTCCAGAAAGTTTTAAAGACTCCCTTACACAAAACACAAAATAATATGTTACAAACTAAAAAAGTAGGTTTACCAAATGTTAATGGCAAACCTACTTATTTTTTAATTCTTTCTTTATTCCTGTAAGAAAATATTCTACGGTTTTTTGTGTATTTAAAAACCTTGGCTTGCTTGTATTAGGGTAAAAGCAATGCATGGAATAACTCTCTATTTGTTCGTGAATAGATTCGACCTGCCTCTTATTAAAAAGCTTAGGTGAATTTTCATCTATCCATTCTTTTACTAATTTACACCATTCATCATTCACTATTTTTACTTCATCGGCAAAAGGTCTTACCTCTTTTTCAAAATCCGGAACTGTATTTTTTTCCCTTGCAACTAAAAAATGGTTCATAAATATATGATTATATTTAAATAGTTCTTCGGTTAACTGTATGATTCTTTCTGACATTTTTTAGGTGTTCTCCTTTCAAAATAAAAAGTAGCTATGATCCATCAAAGCTACCTCACAAGGTTTATTTTAACTCTTTTTAATATCCTAACTCAAATTTCAAAGTTGGAGATTTTTTAGAATGATTCATTTCCCATTCAGTGCTTTCGCCAAATTGAATTTCTTCGAACTTCTTTTCAAGGTTCGTCATTTTATGGTCAATAGTTGTCAATTTTGTTACTTCATCATCGAAATAGGTTTCATGAAGGTCTGCAAAAGTTTCTTCTAATACGGTTTCTAATTCTTCCAATTGATTGTAAATTTCCGTCATCATCAACAAAAGCTTCTCCTTTTGGGACATTTCTCCATTCATATTAAAGACCTCCTATCATTTTCTATAAGAGTAATTCTCCTTATTTTTCTTGCTTCCTTCCCCTCTGACAAAACTAGAATCTATTCGCCAAAGAAAGTGTCAATATGGCATTTTTTATAGATCTTTTCGACATTCTTCCCTGTAGTATGAAAATATTTAAATACGTGCACCATAAGATTGGAGGTGTTTTTAGGATGGCTAAAAAAACAAATGTGAATAAGAACCAAATAAAAACTGAATCTAATAAGAAAACTGGGTTCGGCGATAAGAAACTTGAAGGACCAAATCGGCCAGCTGAATAAGAAAAGCGCCTTTAAAAAAGCAAGGGTAATTCCTTGCTTTTTATTTTTTTGGGTTCTTATTCATATTCTTTTATTTATTTTCAATGAATTTTTAACAGCAAGTAATAATTGAAGCTGATTTTTCTTTCCTAAGTACCAATCTGTTAGATGTATAGGGTGATGGTGTGGTGCTGGAAAATAGAGCCATACAGGTGAAATGTGGTGCTGTAAACTCCAATCCACACAATGTTGTCGCGTATGTTTTATTATTGGAAAGGTGGTCCTTAAAAAAGGGGTTTCTTTTTTACTCCCAGACCTAAAGTAGTGTTCATAATCATATCTTGAACCCGTATGTGTTGATTTTTCGGCAAATTCATAAAAATAAGGAAATAACCTTGGTTCAAAAAGGATTCGGGCTAACCTTTTCCCAAGATTTATTCTCTTTGAAACCGATGTAAAACCATTTACACTTGCACCATAAAGCTCGCCACCGCATGTAGGAAATAATACACAGCTAAAATGGAGCCAGTCCTGAAATAAAAAAAGAAAGGAATGAAAAACTCTTTTCTTAAAAACAGGATGCTCTATAACTGGTTTTTGTATCACATTTTGTTCATTTATGATTAACGCTGTTGTTAATCGGTCTTGATCTTTTCTCTCCCAGTACCTCTTCCATTCCTTTTGAATAAAAATAGAGGGTTGAAAATATGGTAGCAAATGAAACATTGGTTTATTTAATTTCGTCGAATATTGATATAACAGTAATTGAGGAAAGACATCATGGAAAATTAACCAATTGGCTCGTTCATAGGTTAGAAAAAGCTGTTTTCGTGTTTCTGGAGTTAGGAAGTGTGGAAAAATCGTCCCTTCTAAATCACACATATTCCATCCACCATTCCTAGAAACCATACTTGCAAGGAATGTCCAAATGATATCAGGATTTTTTTTAAAATAGTTAAAATAAGCATTTGTCCTTGTGATGTTATCTACATTATTTTTTGCCGTTTCATTTATAATTTCCTGAATGATAATTTGTTCGTCAAATGAAAGACGATTCATATCCATATCCTTTTTTCCTTTTCTCAAATCATCTATGTTTGTTTAATATTAGGGTGTATCCATTAATTAAATTTATTCCCCTTCGTGATTTGATTTTGGTATGATAGTAAATAGTTTGCGAGGTGCTGACATATGAACTTACATTATCCAAATGGAAGGAAATACTCTCCACTTGAAATAAATAAGGGTGAAATCACAAAATCTGAAAAAAGTGGATCATTTAGTAACAGGGGAATGACGTTAGAAGAGGATATAAATATAACAAATTTATATTATTTAGAAAGAGAAATGGCTGTCATTCATAAAAAACCTACCCCTGTTCAAATTGTTCAGGTAGATTATCCAAGACGTAGTGCTGCAGTGATTAAAGAAGCTTATTTTAAACAAGCATCAACAACAGACTATAATGGTGTATATAAGGGGAAATACATTGATTTTGAAGCTAAAGAAACCCAGAATCGAACCTCTTTTCCTTTAAAAAACTTTCATCCTCATCAGATACACCATATGAAAGCAATTTTACAACACGGGGGTATTTGTTTTGTAATTCTTCGTTTTACTGCTTTTGAAGAAGTTTTTTTTCTTGAAGCAAAAGATTTATTAACTTTTTGGGAAAGAATGGATAATGGTGGAAGGAAATCTATAACGAAAATCGAAATAGAACAAATAGCTCATATCATTCCGCTTGGATTTCAGCCTAGAATTGACTATATTAGTATAATAGACAAACTATATGGTTTGTCTTCTAGTTGTAAGCCTAGAAAGGAAGGAACTTTATAATGGCAGATCAGTATCAATCGAGAGAGGAGCGCCGAAAACAACAGACCGCCAAGAGTGTCCAAAAGAGCAAGAAGAAGCCTGGTGGATTAGTAAAAAAAATCCTTCTAACTATCGTCGCTCTTGGTGTTGTTGGAATGTTAGCCGGTGTGGCAACTTTTGCCTATTTAATAAAGGATGCTCCTAAGCTTAATCCGAAATTACTAAAGGACCCAATTGCTTCTAAGATTTTAGATAAAGATGGCCAATTAATTACTGAAGTTGGTGCTCAAAATAGAGATTATGTTGCTTATAAAGATATCCCCAAAGTTGTTGAGGATGCCTTTTTGGCAACGGAAGACTATCGTTTTTATCAACACCATGGTATCGACTTTATTCGCCTTGGTGGCGCACTTTTAGCAAATGTGCAACATGGGTTTGGTTCTGAAGGTGCAAGTACGATCACTGAACAGGTTGTAAAAAATTCAATTTTAGGACCACAAAAGACAGTAAAACGAAAAATAGAAGAAGCTTGGCTTGCTTATCAGCTTGAACAAAAGTATACAAAGCATCAAATTTTAGAAATGTATCTAAACAAAATTTATTTTTCTGAAAATGCAAATGGAGTTGCAACAGCAGCTAAAGCTTATTATGGAAAGGACTTAAAGAATTTAACATTACCAGAGGCTGCAATGCTTGCTGGTCTTCCACAAAGCCCGAATAACTATAATCCATTTAATCATGCAGATTTAGCTATAAATAGACGAAATATTGTTCTTTCACTAATGTATCAGCATGGTTATATTTCAAAAAGTGAAATGGAAAATGCCAAAGCAGCTTCTGTTACAGCTGACCTTGTGAAGGATAGCCAGAGAGCACAAAATGAAAAACCATATGATCCATTTATTGATGCTGTAATTGATGAAGTCAAAAAGGCTGGAGACTTTGATATTTATAATGATGGTTTAACCATTTATACAACATTAGATAAAAATGCTCAGCTTTATGTTGATAAAATCCTAAATACAAGTGAAATTGTAAAATATCCTGATGATAAATTTCAAGCTGGTGTTGCTTTACTCGACACGAAAACAGGTGAAATACGAGCAATTGGCGGTGGAAGGAATCAACAAGTTTCACGTGGCTTTAACTATGCTATTGACACTCAGCGCCAACCGGGTTCAACGATTAAGCCTGTTCTTGATTACGGCCCAGCAATTGAGTATCTCAATTGGGGGACCTATCAAATGATTGATGATAAACCTGTAAAATATTCAACAGGAAAAACTTTCGGTAACTGGGATAATAAGTATATGGGTCCAATGACCATCAGAACAGCACTCCAATTATCACGCAATACACCTGCTGTTCAGACATTGCAGCAAGTTGGATTGGAAAGAGCAAAAGGCTTTGCTGTAAATTTAGGAATTCCTTTAAAAGATATTTATGAGTCATATGCTATAGGTGGTTTTACCCATGGTGTGTCCCCTTTAGAAATGGCTGGTGCTTATAGTGCTTTTGGGAATAAAGGTCTTTACAACCAGCCACATGCAGTAAGAAAAATTGTACTTCGCGACGGCACTGAAATTAAAACAGCGCCAGAAACAAAAGTTGCTATGAAGGAGTCTACCGCCTTCATGATTACCGATATGCTCAAAAGTGTTTTGCACCCTCCAGGAACTGGGGTAAAAGCAAATATTCCTTGGCTACCTGTTGCAGGGAAAACTGGAACAACAAACTACACGGACCAGGAAATAAGAGATTGGAATATTGATTCAAGCAAAGCAGTACCTGATGCGTGGTTTACTGGATACACAACAAACTATACTACTTCAGTCTGGACTGGGTATTCTAGTCGCCAAACTCCAATAGAACCTGGGGATAATCAGAAGATTGCACAATATATTTTTAAAAGTTTAATGGAGTATATGTCTAAAGATATCAGTACACCTGACTTTACCGTACCAAGTTCAGTTCAAGCGGTTAAAATTGAAAAAGGAACTATGCCTCCAAAATTAGCCGGTGCCTTTACACCACCTAATGAGGTATTAACTGAGTATGCGGTTAAGGGCCATGCTTTGACAGATGTATCAGTTAAATATAACAAACTTGATCCTCCATCAAGTCCTTCTGCAACCTATGATCAGGCTAATAATCAAATTGTTTTGTCCTGGAACTATAATGATATTCCAGGAAAAACGGTACAATTTGATGTTAGTGCTTCATTAGACGGAGGATTAGAACAAAAGCTTTCTTCTTCTTCTGAGAAAGGATTGAAGATAAGTAATCCAACACCAGGAGGTAAATATCTGTTTAAAATTGTTGCAACAAGTGCTAGTGATACAAGTGATCCAGCAACGGTTTCCATTGAAATTCCAAACCCTGCCCAAAATAATCAGAACGGTCAAAGTGGGAATAACCAAAATGGTACTGGGGGTACAACTCCTCCGGCTACTTCACCAGATGGTAGTGGAAGTTCGCAAAATGGTGGTACAAACAGCGGCGGCGGTACAAATACTGGTACTGGTGGTACTGGCACAGGTTCTGGTGGCACTGGCACAGGTTCTGGCGGTACTGGCACAGGTTCTGGTGGCACTGGCACAGGTTCTGGTGGCACTGGCACAGGTTCTGGTGGCACCGGAACCTCCGGTGGTACAACTCCTCACTAATAAAATTTAAAGTATACACAAAATGGCTTGGATATAATCCAAGCCATTTGTTTTTGTTTCAAAATATACTGTTATTAAGGAACTAGTTTTTTGATTGAGAGGATTTTTTTATGATACTTTTTTTAACGTAGTGCTTTCTCTGCTCTTCTATTAACTCTGATAATTGAACAAATGAATGATAAAGCTTTGGTTTTAAAATAATAAATTCCAAACGTTCTCGAATATTAACAGGATGATATGGAAGTTGTTCAAGATGGATGGACTGGTCTAATCTTACTGGGCAATCATTGCTCCAAAAAAGGAATTGAATAAATAATCCGATTCCTTTTTTCATATCTTCCTCTATCGTTTTTTGATCCATTTTTTGATGGAGCAAGGTTAACTCTTCCTTTTTACTAGTCCATTTTTCCAGTAGTTTAGGTAATGCTTCATTTGGATGTATCCAAGGCTTTGGCGCTGGAATTCCATTGTAGAAGTAAATTTCATAAATAAAATTCATTTCTTCAATTTCGCTTTTAATGTCTATTTCTTTGTTTTGTTCAAAAAAGAAAGAATGATTTAATTCTTTTGGCACCTGCACTCTTTTCATTGAGTCATCCATTCACTTCATCTTTCCTTTCATCCGTTTCTTTCCTTCACGACAAATATCAAGGAGTGGACATTTTTCACATTGAGGATTTTGTGCTTTACAATGATACCTTCCAAAAAAAATCATGCGATGGTGGGCCACAGACCATTTTTCCTTCGGAATTTTCTTCATAAGGGATTTTTCTACCTCTAAAACGGAGTCTTTCCACCTGCAAAAGGCTAATCTCTTACTTACCCTTTCTACATGTGTATCAACAGCAATAGCTGGAATTCCAAAGGCAACAGATATTACGACATTTGCCGTTTTTCGTCCAACACCTGGAAGTTCAATCAGAATATCTCTATCAGAAGGAATTTTGCCATCATATTGTTCAAGAACAATGCGGCAAAGCCCTTGAATGTTTTTCGCCTTATTTCTGAACAATCCAATTGATTTTATATCATTTTGTAATTCTTCGAGAGTTACATCTAAATAATCCTGTGGTGTTTTATATTTTTCAAATAAACCCTTTGTTACTTTATTTACCAGTGCATCTGTACATTGAGCTGACAATAAAACAGCAATAACAAGTTCAAATGGATTGGAATGATTAAGTTCACAATGTGCTTCAGGAAACATTTCCCCCATTTTGTCAATACAGAATTGTACTTGTGAATGATTAAGCAAGAATATCACCTCTTTTTCACTAAAAAATAAGATAACGAGGGAAACCATTCCCTCGTTGTTTAGAAAACTATTGTTCTAACCAGTTATAAAAGGGTACTGATGGTTCCTGACTTTGTTCCTGTGAAGAACGTCCTTTAACCTGCTTTTGCCGAAATTTTCTACCTTGACTTTTTGCTTGTTCAACTGTCTTTATTCCGTTTTTCTTCCATTCAAAAAGAATTCGGTCAATATAACGAAAATTCAATTTTCCTGACATGACAGCTTCCCTTAAGGCAGCTTTAATAATAACTGGATCATGGTGATCATCATCCAACCACATCGCTAGCGACTCACATTCAAACGGGGATAAAGGTCTTCCAAATTCCTTTTCAAAACATGTATATAAATCTGTTTCCAATGATTGTTTATTTAAAGCATTGGTATTATTTTGGCGCAGAAGAAACTGATCCACTAGCCTTTCCCATAGTGGCTCTAACGAATATTTTTCAAACCGAATTCCTTCTTCAGAGTAAGCATCTATAATTTCTATAATCCCATGCTGAATTAGTTTTCTTAAAATTTCCGTACACTCTGAAGTAGATATTGTCATGCGAGATGATAACTCTTCAGGGGTAGGAAACTCATTTCCCTTTTGTAAAAAAGTCATAAGTTGTAATAGGAGCATAAGTTCATATTCATTTAATTTAATATTTCTATACTCTGATAATAGCAAAACAGGAATCGCAATCGTTCCCTCTTGAATCCAAGAAATGATACTTGATTTCATCTTTACACACCTCAATATAAAGTATACCATGACAACACCCTAATCGTCAGATAACAACTTTTGTAAAGCTGAAATTCGTTGAAAAATCGTAAATTAAAAAGCCTGCTTTTAGGCAGGCTCTTTAATTATTTTTATTTTTCCATTTTGGATTCAACGAATTGATGAATTCGCCGAACTGCTTCTTCAAGTAATTCAAGAGAGGTAGCATAGGAAAGGCGAATATTATCTGGTGTTCCAAATCCTGAACCTGGAACAACCGCTACTTTCGCATCAACAAGCAATGCTTCAACAAATGCATCTACATCTTGAAATCCTGCACTAGTAGCAGCTGCCTTTACATTCGGATACAAATAGAAAGCTCCCTGTGGCTTTACACAAGTAAATCCTGGTATAGCAATCAATTTTTCATAAATAATTTCTAGTCTTTTCTCAAATGCCTGGCGCATTTCTTCTACAGGCTCCTGTGAGCCATTATAGGCTGCAATGGAGGCATATTGAGATGTTGTAGTTGGATTTGAAGTACTGTGGCTTGCAAGATTTGTCATTGCTTCAATAATATTTTTATTTCCAGCAGCATACCCAATTCTCCATCCTGTCATGGAATGGGATTTTGAGACTCCGTTGATCACAATCGTCTGCTCTTTAAGTTCGGGAGACAATTGAGCAATAGAAACATGCTGTTGGCTGCCATATATTAATTTTTCATAAATCTCATCTGAAATAATAAGAATATTATTTTTAAGGCAAACATTACCTAACTCTCTTAACTCTGTTTCTGAGTATATAACTCCTGTTGGATTGCTTGGAGAATTAATAATTACTGCCTTTGTTTTTGGAGTAATCGCTTCTTTTAATTGTTCAGAAGTAATCTTAAATTCATTGCTTTCAAACCCCTCAATATAAACAGGCTTTCCTCCTGCCAGCTTTACTTGCTCAGGATAACTTACCCAATATGGAGTTGGAATGATTACTTCATCAGCGTCATTTAATAATACTTGAAATAAGGTGTACAAAGCGTGCTTCGCTCCACTCCCCACCATTACTTCGTTTAAATTATAAGTAATACCTTGGTCCTTTTTAAATTTTTCAATAATTGCCTTCTTTAAAGCAGGAAGCCCTCCTGAAGGAGTATACTTTGTTTGCCCCTCATTCATTGATTGAACTGCTGCATCTAAAATATGCTGAGGCGTATTAAAATCGGGTTCACCTGCACCCAATCCGATTACATCTACTCCCTGTGCCTTTAATTCCTTCGCTTTTGCTGTGATTGCCAATGTTGAAGAAGGGGTTAAAGCCAATACTCTATTTGACAATAGAAATTCCATTCTAATTCCTCCATAGAATTTTTTATAGGTTTTCAATATTCCTTAACCACTCACCTGATTCAAAGGAAATATAGTAATAATTTATCAAATTGTGATTAGAAAGATAATAAATTTCCCATAAAGGTGTATTTTTTTCCATACCAAGGCGGACCGCCACAATTTTTTCAGGATGTTTTAAACTTACTACTTTTTGAATAGCCTCTGCCTTTGATAATCCACTATTTGCCCTTTTCACAATTACCTTTTTACTTTTCTCGGGTATCCAAACAATAATCTTTTCACCACGTTTATTGGTGCCTTCGACAACATCTACCGTTTCAAGACCATGGTAAAGTTGATAATTGGTTACTTTTTTTATATATGCTTTTTTTTCGGCAAATGAGATAGCATTTTGCTCTGCAGATTTAATTGGCGCCATTGCTGTAATGTATATTTTAATAAAGGTGCCTATGCTTGCCAAAACAATGAAAATTAAAAACGGTAAAATCCACTTTTTCACTTTTCTTCACTTCTTTATGTACGATAAATAGTAAATATCGCTTTATTTTGGTCCTCGTTATTCCTTCGATGTTTCTATCTAGCCAATTACATTTTTGTATCAATCAGAATGATGATGGAGCCTAGCGGTTGATAGAACCTCTATATTTGCTTTCCATTCATGAAACCCTCTTTCATCCCATTAAAAACGTGAAACAATGTACATTCTTTTAAACATTATAACAGGTGACAGCGTAATGGCTATACAAATACAAAAATTTCCGTAAACTTTTTTAAAGACTATAGCCACTCTTTCACTATTTCTACTATTTGATCAATCGGCCCACTCTCAACTGTTGCAGTTGGAATTGATTTTAAGAAAGCATTCCCATATTTTGTCGTAATAATTCGCTTATCAAAAATTATCATTACTCCCTTATCTGATTCTGCCCTAATTAGGCGCCCAAATCCTTGCTTAAACCTTAGAACGGCATCAGGTAATGAATAATCTGAAAAAGCATTGCCTCCATTTTTCATAATATACTCGCATTTTGCTTCTGTATAGGGTTCATCTGGTGGACTAAAGGGGAGCCTTACAATGACGAGACAAGATAAATCCTCCCCAGGGATGTCAATTCCTTCCCAAAAGCTACTTGAACCAAGTAAAATCGCTTTTTCGTATTTTTGAAAATATCTTGTCAAGCGGGTTTTACTCCCACTCGTAATGCCTTGTGCTAAAATAGCAAATTCCGATAAAAAACCACTTTCTTTTATCAATTCAAATGTTTTTTGAAGCATTTCTTGTGAGGTAAAAAGAATGAGCATCCTTCCCTTTGTAGCCTCTGCAATAGAAATAATTTGTTCTGTGATTGAAATAACATATTCATCAACGGATACTGTCTTAATTTCTGGTAAATCTTCTGGTATGAGTATTTTTACCTGATTTTTAAAATTAAACGGTGAAGGGATTTTTAACACTGCAGAGTGATCGGTATGAATCCCCAATTCCTTCATAATAAAATCAAAGGAATGATTAACCGTTAATGTTGCTGAAGTAATGACAACACTTTTTTTCATTTTAAAAAAATGATTTGAAAGATCATCTGAAATTGATATAGGCTGCGCAAAAATGGTTGTAACATTTTGCGGAGAACGAAGATCCATTTCCACCCATCTTATAAGATTAGATTCAGGTAACATCATTTCTTGAAAATTTTTTCTCAACACTTCTATGTCGGTTTGAATGGCCAATAGTTCTTCGAAATGCTTCATTTGGCCAATCGTTAAAAACATTTCATGGCCTTTAATTAAGGTTATCCTTTCATTTACATATGAGTAAATGTCTCTTAGTAAAAATGCACATCTTTCGGCAGAATGAAAAAGTGCAAGGAGATCTTCTCCCTTTTCCTTTTGGTTTAACTTAACCCTTAGCCTATTCATTCCCTTACTATTTTTTGCTTTTCTTTTTACGAAGAGGGAAGTTACTTTAAAAAACTCATCAATTTCATAAAATAAATCAGAAATGATGTTGTTTAATTCAAATGAATGAATAATGTCATCCTTCTTCACCTTCATATCATCTAAAAGCTCTTCCAATATATAAAATAATTGCCGCTCCTCATAACGACCTAATTGTGCCAGTAACATCCGTATAGATAAATAATCTAATGTTCTTCCAAAAAATTTGGATGCTGCTTTTCCAAAATGATGGCCCTCATCAAGGACAACATATTCACATTCTGGTAAAATATTTTGATGATTTGTTAAATCCGCAAGTAATAGGGAATGATTGGTTATAATAATGTCTGCATCTTCTGCCTCTTTTCTTGCTTTTAAATAAAAATCCTTTTCCTTCCATTCCTCATTTTGCCAAAGTGTAAATTGGTCATTTTTTACTTTATTCCAATATAATAACCCGCCACTTGATAAATTTAGCTCATCTTGATCTCCAGTTTCTGTTTCCATAAGCCAAATTAGAATCTGCATTTTGGTTAAAGTAGTATCATAATTATCATTTTCATCAGATAATGTTTGAACGAATCTTTTTAAGCTTATGTAGTGTCCTCTGCCCTTTAATAAAACAGCTTTTAACTGGAATGGAACTATTTTTTGAAGCAACGGTATTTCCTTTTTTAGTAATTGCTCCTGCAGTTGGATTGTATGTGTGCTAACAATTATAGGATGCCTTTTTTTCTTCGAAAAATAGGCCGCGGGTAACAAATAACCTATCGATTTGCCTATTCCGGTGCCTGCCTCGATAACAGAATGTCTTTGTTCGAGGAAGGATTCATACACCATATCCATCATTTTAAATTGGCCTTCTCTTCTTTCAAATGCCGGAAAAGCCTTTTTTAATGCTCTAGCTTTCTCTTCATCATTATCAGGAAAATCATTTCCATCCACATTTTGTTTGTTCGTTTCGTTTGTGGGTACATTTTTTAAAACAATTCCATTGAAGATTTCTAATGTTCTAGAAAGTTCCTCTATCTGTTTATTTTTTTCAATTAATAATTCATCCAAAAATTGCTGAACATCACTTTTTAAGCCACCTGATAGTTGTGATAACTGGTTCAATACTATTTTTGGTAAGGATAAAAGCTTTTCGAAAAAAATAAGAAGAAGTTCTGCTGTCACAAACGCATCGCTGTCAGCTTGATGCGGACGGTCATGATTAAGTTCCTTCATTTCAGCTAATTCAGTTAATTTATATCCGTCAGCTGTTGGGTAAAGAATCCTGGCCAATTCTACCGTATCCAAAACAGGACCATAGAAACCTTCAAAACCGGCTTGAATTAATTCTTGTTGAAGAAAAGATAAATCAAATAGTACGTTATGGGCTACAAAATATGAATTTTCTAGTAAAGAAACAATTTTCGGTGCTATCTCTGAAAAGTCTGGTGCATCTTGAACCATTTCATTATTTATTCCTGTTAATTCTTCTATAAAGGCTGGTATTTGTTTCCGTGGATTAAGAAGCGATGAAAACTTTTCGATAATCTTCCCATTTTCAATTACTACGGCAGCAAATTGAATAATCCTATCACCTTTTTTAGGAAGATTGCCTGTTGTTTCTAAATCAACTACAACATATTTATTGAGCATTTCATTAACACCTCTAACTTTTATACAACTCCAACGGTAACATAAAAATAGTCAAAAAGGAAAAAAACCATGTTTTAAGAAGGAAATGTTTTTTACACTTATTATATAATATTAAAAAAAGAAAAATCCCCATACATGGGGATTACAAAATTGTATGTGCTGGTTCCGCATTCAAAAGCTCTTTAATTCGATTGTTTTCATCCATAAGCGCTACTTTTGGCTTGTGACCAGGTACCTCTTCTTCGGAGATCATCACATAGGAAATGATAATGACAACATCTCCGACCTGAACAAGTCTAGCTGCAGCACCATTTAAACAAATGACGCCACTACCTCGTTCCCCAGGTATAATATAGGTCTCTAAACGAGCACCATTATTATTATTTACAATGGCTACTTTTTCATTTGCAACCATTCCAACTGCATCTAATAGATCCTCATCAATCGTGATGCTTCCAACATAGTTTAAATTTGCTTCCGTTACTGTAGCTCGATGTATTTTTGAATTCATCATGGTGCGAAACATGAATGGTTCCTCCTCTATTCTTTAAAACCAATATTTTATTTAATCTCTAAGATTACATTATCAATTAAACGAACCATTGAAAATTTTACTGCTAAAGCGATGATTATGGAACCCTCTAATTTTTCCAAGGGGTCTAAACCAGGATAACTATAGACTTCAACATAATCAATCACACTATTTGTCTCATTCTCAATGGTTTCTTTTACTAAAGAAATGATTTTTAATGGATCCCTTTCACCTTTTTCAATCATGTCCTGTGCCATTTCTAAGCTTTTATAAAGTGTTGGGGCCTGCTTTCTTTCATCAGGTAGTAATTTCACATTTCTTGAGCTTTTTGCAAGTCCATCCTCTTCCCGAACAATATCAACAGGAACAAGCTCAATAGGAAAGTTAAAATCGGAAATTAAGCCTTGAATGACGGCAACCTGCTGTGCGTCTTTTTTTCCAAAATATGCCCTCGTTGGCAAGGCAATATGAAATAGCTTGGTCAAAACAGTCGCAACCCCATCAAAATGACCTGGACGAGATTTTCCACAAAGAACATTTGTACGTTCTTGAACAATCACCTTAATGGTAGATGGGTTTGGGTACATCTCTTCGACAGATGGATAAAAAAGAAAATCAACATTTTCACCCATTGCAAGTTCCTGATCTTTTTCAAAATCGCGAGGGTATGTTTCATAATCTTCATTTGGGCCAAATTGAATAGGATTAACAAATATACTAATTGTAACTATATCGTTTTCCTGTCTTGCTTTTCTCATTAAGGTGAGATGTCCTTCATGAAGGAAACCCATTGTAGGGACAAATCCAATTGATTTTCCCATATCTTTTTGTTTTAACATCTCAGCTTGCATTTCTTTGATTGTTGTTATAACTTTCATTCTGCGCCTCCATATAATCCTTTCAGCTCTTCTTCTTTCATCGTGAACGTGTGCTGCTCCATTGGAAATTGGTCACTTTTCACTTCAGATACATAAGCACCAATTGCCTCAAGAATAGCAGCATTTAACGAAATATACTGTTTTACAAACTTTGGCACTCGACCCACACCATAGCCTAATATGTCATGATAAACAAGTACCTGTCCATCTACATCCAATCCCGCTCCAATACCAATTACAGGAATGGTTAATGCTTTTGTAATTTCAGCAGCAAGTTGTTTTGGAACACATTCAAGGACAACAGCAAATGCGCCTGCAGCTTCACATTTAATGGCATCTTCCAAAAGCTTTTTAGCTGCTTCTCTATCTTTTCCTTGAACCTTGTAACCACCTAATACCCCAACTGATTGTGGAGTAAGCCCTAAATGGGCACATACAGGAATTCCGGCATTCGTTAATGCAACAATTTTCTCTAAAACGTCGTCAGCACCTTCAATTTTAACAGCATTTGCGTTCGTTTCTTGAATCATCCTGCCAGCATTTATTAATGTATCCCTAATGGATAAATGATAAGACAAAAATGGCATATCCACGACTATAAAGGTATCTTTTGCCCCTCTTTTGACGGCTTTTGTGTGGTGAATCATATCATCCACTGTAACAGGAATGGTCGAATCATACCCGAGGACAACCATTCCGAGTGAATCCCCAACCAAAATGCAGTCAACACCACCTGATTCTGCTTGTTTTGCCGAAGGATAATCATAGGCAGTTAACATGACAATCTTTTCATTACTTTGTTTCATTTTTAAAAAATCAGTCGTTTGTTTCATCCTTTTTCCTCCTTAAATTTTCTTAAAGAAGAGGAACTAGAACAGTTTTAGAGTAAATAAAAAGATCCTTCTGAAGGCAGAGGATCCCTGTTACTCTTTCGCATGTTTCATCCCTCTGTCCCGGTCCGTTTCTACGGATCTAGGCAGAACCCTTTTTAATTATAATGTTCATACATGTTAGGTGCAGTTCAGTGAGATACTGCCCAAATGCATTATAACAAACAATTATATACATTTGCTACTAAATTAATCTTAATTAAGTTCTATATCAGCCGAATAAATATGATGAATCTTTCCTTCCTGATCCTCGATCTGTAAAACCCCGTCATCTGTAATACCTAATGCTTTCCCTTTAAGTGCACCTGTCAACGTTCTAGCTGTTATGATCTTACCTATACTTATCGCATAACTTTCCCATAAAAGCTTAATAGGTAAAAAACCCTCTTCTAAGTATAGTAAATACAATTTTTCAAAATATGTAAAAATGCTTTTAATTAAAGCAGCTCTAGGTATACTTTCTCCTTTTTCAATTAAAAGTGAGCTTGCGATGCTTTGAAGTTCAATTGGAAAATCGTCTACTGTTTGATTTACATTAATACCCATTCCGATAATAATTGAATGGATGCGGTCTGACTCTGCTTGAAGCTCGGTCAAGATGCCAGTAACTTTTTTGCCATTAATTAGAATATCGTTGGGCCATTTAATCTCTGTATGAAGGTTTGTTAAATCCTCAATAGCCTGGACAATAGAAACAGCGGTTAAAAGGGTAAGTTGCGGTGCCTTTGACAAAGGAATATTAGGCCTTAAAATTAAACTCATCCAAATACCGGTATATTTTGGAGAATGCCATTTACGATTCATTCTTCCTCTTCCAGCTGTTTGTTCTTCAGCAATAACTACCGTTCCTTCAGGAACTTGATCGTAAGCGAGGCGCTGAGCAGCTTTTTGGGTGGAATCTATACAGTCTTCATAATATATGTTTTTTCCTACAAACCCCGTTTTTAAGCCCAGTCGTATTTCATCTGGAATAATTTTTTCTGGAGTTTTAATGATTCGATACCCTTTCCTTCGTATCGCTTCCAGTTCAAAACCCTCTTTACGTAATTCCTCCACGTGCTTCCAAACTGCTGTCCTGGAACAGCCAATTAAATCGGCTAAATGCTGTCCAGATAAATAGGATTCACCTGCATTTGTAAAGGCATCCAGTAATTCTTTTCTTATATCTGATTGCACTCCTTTAGCCACTCCTTTATTGTTATTTTTTCATTTTTAACATGATCCTCTAATATGGCCCTTTCAACATTTAAAATCGTTTCATTTAACCAAGGGCCGCCAGTTTTATGAAACCAATCCATTAAATCCTGTCCGGTTACCGCCATTTCAGATCGGCTCTTTATTGGAAGAGATTGATAAAGATTTAAAAATGTTGTAATCGAAGAAAGATCCTTTTTCCCTTTTATCGTTAAGCAAAGCTTTTCAACTGAAGAAATAACCATTTCCTTTGCCATATAAAGATCATAGTTATTCCATACTTGCTGAAGACGTTTCAACAAAAATTGCGAAATTTTTATAATTTCTCTGATTTGCTGCAACGGAAGTTTCCACTCTCTTAGAAAAAGTTCAACCTCTTTATTTTTCAAACCCAAACAAAAAATGAATAAAGACCACCATTCATTTAGGTTCAATTGAATACTGTCATATTTAAGAAATTTATAAAGTTGTTCTTTTTTATCTTTTAAACCTGGTAGATATTGATACAAGTTGGAATCAAGCATATGTTTAAATGCCAGTGTGCGATTTGCTCCCAGTAATAGTTTCTCAAATTCTGTTTTTTTTCGTTCAACAGCAATTTTTTCAAGTAAAAAGCCGAGCTTTGATAATGCTTCTAATGTCCCCTTTTCCAGTGAAAAAGAAAGCTGACTCTCAAATCGAAGAGCCCTCATCATTCTTAAAGCATCTTCTGAAAAACGTTCCTCTGCTTTACCAACAGTTTTTATTTCTCTCTTTTTTATAGCTTCCTGCCCATTAAATGGATCAATTAAAACTCCATGTTTATCCATGGCAATCGCATTTATCGTAAAATCTCTTCTCTGTAAATCATCTTTTAAAGAACGAATAAAGGTAACTTGCTTTGGTCTTCGAAAATCTACATACTCTTTTTCCGCTCTAAATGTTGTAACTTCGTAGGCAAATTCCTTATGAAGAATTAGTAGAGTGCCGTGTTCAATACCAATATCGATAGTTCTAGGGAAAATCAATTTCATTTCATCTGGCGTGGCAGATGTAGCAACATCAACATCATGAATGGGTCTCCCAAGGATATAATCTCTTACAGATCCCCCTACAAAAAAAGCGGAAAACCCCGCTTTTTCTAATGAACTTATTATTGGTAGTGCTGAATGAAAGGGTTCAATCATAAACTTCACCTTGGCCCACTAAGTTAAAATATAACTCTTCATATTGTTCTACAATTTTTTCAGCACTAAATTTAGTTTTAACTGTTTCAAGTGCTTTCCTTGAAAATGCTTGGTGTAGGTCCGTATTTGTTAATAACGTTATAGCCTTCTCTGCTATTTCATCTATTTTACCAACCTCGCAAATATAACCAGATACACCATCTGTTATAACCTCTGGTATCCCACCTACATTTGTACCAATACATGGTACACCACAGGCCATCGCCTCTAAAGCAACAAGTCCAAAGCTCTCTTTTTCAGATAAAAGCAGCTTTAAATCACTTATCGAATATAATTCTTCGAGATTTTCTTGTTTACCTAAGAAAAACACGAATTCCCCAATACCTAATTTCTTTACAAGTTTACAAATCGTTGACATTTCAGGACCATCTCCAACAAGCAAAAGTTTTGCAGGAATAGCTTCCCTGATTTTAGCAAAGGTTTTAACAACATCTTGAACTCGTTTTACAGCTCTAAAATTTGAAACATGAATAATAACCTTTTCTTCTTCTTTTATTTCAAATTCCTCTTTTAAATGGGAGGCATCACTTTTCTGATAAACTCTTTCATCAACAAAGTTGTAAACAGTTTCAATTGGTTTATCAGGATTAATTAATTCAATGGTTTGCTCAATTAATGCATCAGATACAGCTGTAACTACATCTGATTTTTCAATTCCAAATTTAATAGCGTCAGTTAACGATGGATCATAACCAAGAACCGTAATATCTGTTCCATGTAGAGTAGTCACAACCTTTAAATTATGATCACACATCTGTTTTGCCAAGATGGCGCAAACAGCATGTGGAATAGCATAATGTACATGGAGTATATCTAACTTCTCCCGATTAACTACCTCTGCCATTTTGCTGGCAAGGGCGATATCATATGGTGGATATTGAAACACCGAATATTGATTTACCTCTACCTGGTGATAATAGATGTTATGATACATTCTCTTTAAGCGAAAAGGGAGACTTGATGAGATAAAGTGGATTTCATGCCCCTTTTCTGCGAGCATTTTCCCAAGCTCTGTTGCAACTACCCCTGATCCCCCGACAGTCGGGTAGCAAGTTATTCCAATCTTTAATTTCCTCATGATTATTCTCCTAACAAATCTCGATTTAACAGAATAGGATATTTTGTTTTAAACCCCTCTGCAAAATCAACACTAGCTTGTTTTCCAAAAAGTTTTTCCCTTGCCTCTACAGTCTCAATATATCCATTAACAAGTGGTGTATCATAGCTTTGTTCTGTTTTTTCGAATTGGCTTTTATATGCTCTTAGTGCTTCAATCTTCTTATCCATGTAGGAAGAAATATCAATTAGAAAATCTGGTTTATGAAAGCCATTAATCATATAAAAATATACTTTTTCAACCCGATGTGGCAGTTCACCTTTTTCTGTTTCATATTTCTTAATACCTGCAGAAAAAACCGCCTCCTCAACAAGGCGGGAACAATTGCCATGATCTGGATGCCGATCCTCAATATATTGTGCAAAAACAATTCTTGGGCGGTATCTTCTAATGACTCCTGCAATTTCCTTTATAAATTCTTCCTTTAAAAGCAACCCTCTATCAGGCATATTTAAAGTCAATCGTTCGGTTACACCTAGGATATTTGCGGATTTCAATGCTTCTTTTTTCCGCGTTTCAACCGTCCCATTTGATGATAGGCCTGCATTTGTGAGGTCACATATGCCAAATTCTTTCCCTAATGTTGTATATTTGGCAATCGTTCCTCCCATCCCAATTTCAACATCATCGGCATGAGCCCCAAAAGCTAGCATATGTAAAGTCTTATTATTCATCTATTCCATCACTACTCTTTTCTACAATGTTTCTCCATTCTAAAAATCCTTGCTCTAAGCCTTTAATTAGTAACTCAGCTGTCCCCATATTCGTAGCAAGCGGAACTGAATATACATCACATAAACGGACAAGAGCGGTTACGTCAGGCTCATGCGGCTGAGCTGTTAGAGGATCACGGAAGAAAAAAACTGCATCCATTTCATTCTTTGCTATCATGGCACCAATTTGCTGGTCTCCACCAAGTGGACCTGATTGAAATCTATGGATGTTTAAGCCTGTTGCTTCGCTAATCCGAAGTCCCGTTGTTCCTGTTGCAAATAATGTATGCTTTGCGAAAATACCTTGATAAGCAGTAGCAAATTGGACAAGATCGTTTTTCTTTTTATCATGGGCAATTAGAGCAATATTCATCATAAAAACTCCTATTCTAATATGTTTTCTAGTCCATAAACAAAAGTATTAATCATCAATACAGTTTCAACTGCTAGTTTTACACCGGACATAAATGACCCTCGATGGTACGAATCATGGCGGATCGTTAATGTTTGACCATCAGAACCAAATAACACTTGCTGATGGGCAACCAATCCTGGTAATCTTACAGAATGAATATGCATCCCCTCATATTCAGCTCCTCTTGCACCAGTTAACGTTTCTTTTTCATTTGGGTGTCCTTGCTTTTTAGAATTCCGAACTGCTGAAATCATTTCTGCTGTTTTTACTGCTGTTCCCGATGGTGCATCCAGCTTTTGATCGTGATGCATTTCAATAATTTCAATGTCTGAAAAATATTTTGCAGCCATTTGAGAAAATTTCATCATCAATACAGCTCCAATTGCAAAGTTTGGAGCAATAATACAACCTAAATCTTTATCTAAGCATAAAGATTCCAATTCATCTAAATCCTCTTTAGAAAAACCAGTTGTTCCTACTACAGGTCTAACATTATACTTTAGGGCCGTTCTTGTATGTGCCATTCCAACCTCTGGGGTAGTAAGATCAATAAGGACATCTGCTTCTATAGTTTGAAGACATTTTTCTAAATCTGTAAAAATAGGTATATCTAGTTTTGGAAAACCTTCCAAATCACTTAATTTTAAACCATCGTATTTATGGTCAACAACTGCTGTTAGTTCAAAATGTTCTGTCTGGGTTACAAGTTTTACCGCTTCACTTCCCATACGGCCGCGTGGACCCGCAATGATGATCTTTGTTGTTTTCATTTCTTTCACTCCTATTCATTAATCTTTGTCCATCGATCCTTATCTCGTGTATTAAATTTATTCATCACGTATTCATGAGTCTCAGTTAAATCAATATTTAAGGAATTAGCAAAACAAATAAGAACAAAGAATAAATCACCTAATTCTTCAGCCATTGTTTTCTCATCCTCAGAAGTTTTCTTTGGTTTTTCTCCATAAAAGTGATTTACTTCCCGAGCTAATTCTCCAAGCTCCTCTGTCATTCTGGCTAGCATCGCTAAAGGGCTAAAATAACCTTCTTTAAATTGACTAATATATGTATCAACTTCTTTTTGGAGGTCTTTTAAGGTCTTATCCTTCGACACCATTTTTCACCTCAATTTATAATAAACTATATCAGTTTCCATGTTAGCTAAATGTTGAAAGTTTTACAAATGTTTTCGCCCAAACTATACCTTTGATTGCTCATTCCTCGTTAATTCTTTATAATAAAATCGCACTTATAAAAGAAAATAACAGGGGGAGGTTACATAATGGTTTTGGGGCTGAAGCTTAAAAACACTTTTTTTATTTTAATTGGGGCCGCTATCATGTCTTTTGGCTTAGTTCACTTTAACATGCAAAACAAATTAGCCGAAGGCGGTTTTACTGGAATAACCCTTCTTTTTTACTTCTTGTTCAAATGGGATCCTTCATATACAAATTTAATTTTAAATATTCCCCTATTTTTTATTGGATGGAAGCTGCTCGGACGAAACACTTTTCTATATACGATCATTGGAACAGTGGGTGTTTCCCTCTTTCTATGGATATTTCAGAGAAATATGCTGCATATTCCCCTTAGAAACGATATGACGTTAGCTGCACTTTTCGCAGGAGTTTTTACCGGCATAGGGTTAGGTATTATTTTCCGTTATGGAGGCACCACTGGCGGAGTCGATATTATTGCAAGACTTGTACATAAATATTCTGGGTGGTCGATGGGAAAAACCATGTTTCTCTTTGACTTTTGTGTTATTACTATCTCACTAATTGCTTATTTAAACTACAAGCAAGCAATGTATACACTTGTTGCAGTATTTGTTAGTGCAAGGGTTATTGATTTTATGCAAGAAGGAGCATATTCTGCCAGGGGTGCAATGATTATCTCAGAAAAAAATGAAGCCATTTCCGAGAAAATTTTGATAGAAATGGAAAGAGGGGTAACAGTTCTTAAAGGATATGGTTCATTCACAAAAAATGAGCGAGAGGTTCTATATTGTGTAGTTGGAAAAAATGAAATTGTTCGCTTAAAAAACCTCGTTACCTCCATTGATCCCCATGCTTTTATTTCTATCACGATTGTACATGATGTTCATGGCGAGGGTTTTACTTTAGATGAAAATAAAAAGCCGATAGAACATTAGAAGGCGGTATCCGATTAGGATATCGCCTTAATTATTATTTCGATTCATACCTGTATAAATAAGAATTAGTCTTAGCAGCTCTAGGACTGCCACAGCTGCAGCTGCTACATATGTTAATGCGGCTGCATTTAAAACCTTTCTGGTTTCTCTTTCCTCATTATCTCGAATAAGACCCAAGAAAACAATTTGGTTCATTGCACGATTAGAAGCATTTAATTCAACAGGTAAGGTAATAATTTGAAATAAAACAGCGGCAGCCATAAAAATAATTCCCAATAGTACTGCACCGCTTAAATGAACTAAAAAACCCACCATAATCAAGATCCACGAAAAGTTTGAGCCAAAATTGGCAACTGGGACAAGTGCATGACGAAGTCGTAAAAACGCATATCCATCTTTATCTTGAATCGCGTGACCACATTCGTGTGAGGCAACAGCAGAAGCTGCAATAGAATGACCGTGATAGATTTCTGGAGACAATCGTACCGTCTTCGTTCTAGGATCATAGTGATCACTTAAAAAGCCTCTTGCTTCTTCAATATTTACATGATATAGACCGTTCGCATTTAATATTTCCCTCGCAATTTCTGCACCTTTAAGGCCTTTTGTAGATGGAACACGAGAATATTTTGAAAATGCTCCTCTCACCTTTGACTGAGCCCATAAAGGTATCAGTATGATGATTGCAAAATAAATAAAATACATGGTAAACCTCCAACTTAAGCTCTAGTTGCCATACATTTTATGGATTTTAATGAATAATGTCAATATTTTTGTACTCTTGACCGACTTTTTCTTGAAGCCTTATCACCTTGGTATTTTCTAAAGCCAACATAAGATAAGGTCATAATGATAATACTTCCAGTTGAAATAATAACCCACCAAATTGATGGATCTGTTTGATCCTCGCTCATATCATCAAAAAGCTTCTGTAAATCATCTGTTAAACCACTAAGCTCATTTATATTCTTTGAATTTCCTATCATTTCCGAACGATAATCATCAATAAAATCTATTTGTGCATCTAATTTTTGTATAGTTTCTGCAGGAATATCTATCTTCATACTAGGATAAATAATATTATATAAGGACATAAAGGAATTTAAATCTTTATTAAATTTAGGTGAATCATGATGTTGAATATCGCTTTTAGCATGATGTAAAGTGGCCATAACTTGATCTTTCATTCCTGTCCATAATGGTTGATGATCACTTGAAACAGCATCTATTACAAGGCGAAAGGTAGTTAATCTATTCATTCTTTCTTGATATTTCATATTCGGGCTAACCGTCGCCTCTACTGCATCATCATGAGAAACACTAACAATTCTTAATTGATCCATTGTTAATAGATGCTCATACCCCGAAAGGCTTGTAAACTCTTTAGAAAAGTAATCAAGCAGCTTTTTTGCATCATCATATTTTTCAACCTTAACCATTTGAAGTGCTTCATCAGAAATTTCGTCAAGCTTATCTATTGGCGACATCTGCTTTGCCATGACATTTATGGGAGCCAGTAGAATTAGAATCATACATAACTGAATCCATTTTACCTTCACTCTTGTCCCTCCCTTTCATTACTATTAAAATGTATGAAAGAATGGACAAGGATAGACCAATTTATCTATAAACTATTTTAACTGCAGCTCAAAATGGTTCTTTCGAATGCAGAAATAATAGGCTAAACCTAACGAAATCCACGATAACCAGAAAGTGAAATATCCAATTTGTGGTGTATATTGATCCAACATACTATATCTTGGCATCATGAAAAAAACATAATCTATTATATCATTATGTAAAGTCCAAATAGCCGCAACAACTAAATGCCACCACTTTATCCTATAGAATGGGGCATAAAGTAACCCTTGCACCGCCATAGCGAAGTGAGAAAGGATTAGCATATATCCAGCAGGATCTAAGCTACCTTGAACATTGAAAACCAAAATATTCATTGTTACTGCCCAAATTCCATACTTAAACAGTGTTACAATGGCCAACGCTTCTATTATTGGCCAGTTTTTTCCAAGTAAAAATGCAATCAGAACAAAAACAAAAAACAAACTGGCAGTAGGTGAATCTGGAACAAACGGAAGAAAAATAGTTGGTGTATCTGCAAGCTGCCACCCATACCAATAAAATCCATAAATGGTTCCGGTGATATTCACAATAAGTAAGAGCTTTAAAAAAGACCGATTAGCTAAAAAAGGATATATCCAAGCCATTAGTTACATCACCTTTTCTTTTTTATGTACACTTTTTAAAAATTGTCAGTTAATTTCAGCTAAAGAAAACTTGGCTAGCACCAAACTATATCGCAGGCGATTGCCTAGTTGCGCTTATGTGTTCAGAATTTATGGATATAAATTCTGATTAGCCAAAAAAGCTGACGATTCCCACGTCAGCTTTTTCTACTACTATTTCTTTCCTAAACCAGCAATAAATTCGGTAAGCTGTTTAAGTTGTTCTGCATTTCCTTTAAATATTCCAGGAGGCATATTACCTTTTCCGTGCTGTGCAATTTGAGCAATTTGGTCTGCCTTTAATCCTGTTCCAACAAGTGTTGGTGCACCTGCGCCACCTTGAAGGTTTTCACCATGACAGTTTATACATCCTTGTTGTTTAAAAACTTGATATCCAGGATTATTCTTGTCAATGGTTACTTGTGCAACTATTTTCCCTTGTTCAGCAGCTTTTTTCCAGTCATGCGTTGCCACAGATTGCCAAGTTAAAAAAATAATTGAAGTAATAGCCAATAACATAAAACCGGTTGCTAATGGACGTCTTATTGCACGACGCTCTGGTCCACGATCTAGGAATGGTGCTAATAACAATCCTCCAAATGTTAGGCCAGGAATGACCATTGATCCAATTACCGTATATGGACCTGATGCATAAGAGTATTTTAACAATTGGTATAAAAATAAGAAATACCAGTCTGGCAATGGAATGTAACCAGTATCAGTTGGATCCGCAATTCTTTCAAGCGGTGCCGGATGTGCTACTGTTAAGCATAAAATTCCTACAAGAAAAACTGCACCTATCATCCATTCTTTCAATAGGAAGTTAGGCCAGAATGCTTCCGTTTTACCAGGGTACTCCGAGTAATCTTTTGGAAGCATAGGTTTACGTGAAGATGGTGCCAATACCCTTGAGTCACCAACGAACTTCAAACCTTTACCACGATGCATTGAGCAATCCCCTCCTTTTTACCGTAGAGATAAATCATTATATACGAACAAAAAATAAATATTATAGTGGCCCAGAAATACCTTGTCTACGGATCATAATGAAGTGTCCTGCCATTAAACCGAACAATGCACCAGGTAAGAAGAAAACATGGATAGCAAAGAATCGAGTTAATGTTTGGGCACCAACGATATCCGCACTACCCGCTAACAGAATCTTAATATATGGTCCCAATAGAGGTACCGATTCTGCAATCTGTAAACCTACTTTTGTTGCAAATAGCGCTTTCATATCCCATGGTAATAAATACCCTGTAAAACCTAAGCCTAACATAACAAAGAAAATCAATACCCCAACAATCCAGTTGAGTTCGCGTGGTTTTTTATAAGCTCCTTGAAAAAAGACACGTAAGGTATGTAAAAACATCATCACAAGCACTAAGCTTGCTCCCCAGTGATGCATTCCACGCACAATTTGTCCAAATGCAACCTGATTTTGAAGATAATATACAGATTGCCAAGCATTCTTGATATCAGGTACATAATACATTGTTAAAAACATACCTGATAAAATTTGGATTACAGTAACAAAAAAGGTCATTCCACCAAAGCAGTATACAAATGCAGAGAAATGGTGTGCTGGATTGACATGCTCTGGAACTTCATGGTCTGCAATATCCCGCCATAAAGGCGTAATATCTAAACGTTCATCTACCCAATCGTAAATTTTGCTTAACAATGATTACACCTCCGTCCTCGGTTGTGGTTTTCCTAAATAAAGATACCCGCCCTTTTCCTTAAAAGGATATAAATCAAGCGGTTGAGGCGGTGGTGTCCCCGGAATATTCTTCCCATCTTTCTCATAACGGCCGAAGTGACATGGGCAGAAAAATTGGTTTGGATGATCTGGATTTGTGTTCCAGTTAACCGTACAGCCTAAATGTTTACATATTGGTGAAAGAGCGACAATTTTACCTGTTCCCTTATCCTTATAAACCCAGGCAGTAGCTGTCACATCAGATTCATACCATGCATCTTTCTGCTTATACGTAAAATCAACACGTACTGGTTCATCCGTTAAATCAGCAACCTTTTGAGTTGTTGGATGATAACTTCCAGCTGCTTCTCCCTTTAAAACTGGATCGACGGCAAAACGTACCATTGGCATTAACATCCCCGCTGCCATGAAACCACCAACACCTGTTAGAGTGTAGCTTAAGAATTGTCGTCTTGTAACTTGATGCTTACTCATGATATCCCCCCTCTTTTACCAAAGATAAGTCCATCCAGCGGACAGATTTAAACACACATAAAACTAGGACATAATCATGATATATCAATCTTGACGCAAGGTCAATATTATAAAACATATAAACAGGGTTAATGTTTACTCATTTTCACGCCACTTTCGACTAAATAAATTTAAAAGTTGTTTTCCTTGGCTTTCAACAATTATCCATTTTTGCATTTCTTCCATTTTTTCCAAAGGAATAGATGGTATCCATAGTAATGAAGGACCAAGAATATCCTCATATTCCTTCCATCCTATATCAGAAGTCACATAAAAAATATGTTTAAAGCCTCCTTGTTCAACACTAGATTTCCAATTTGTCAATTCAGTTAACAAAAAATCCATATTTTTATGTGTCAAATATGTAAACGATGGTAATAAAACAATTCTTCCAGTAAATTGTCTTTCTATATATCCTGTTAATAGGGTTATAAATTCAGACATTTCTGCTGATTGCTTTACATCCTCTTCAAAGGAAAGTGGAACAAGAGGAATAACGGCTGTGTCTATGTATTCTTTTGCATTTAAAAATGTTTCAATATCTTGAGGTATCCATTTCAAGCTACTCACTCCAAACAGTTAATTTTCTTTATTATCATATCATTTTTATTACAAACTTCCTATTTGAATCAAGCGCCTCTTTATTTCTACAAGCTTATAGGTTATTTGTTTCGTGTACCATTGATGAAAACACAAAAAAGGAAGCTTGCTATGCAAGCTTCCACTATCATTCTTTGATATTCATTTTTGAGAGCTGTTTTGTTAGCTCTAAGAATGCCTTTTGGTCTTTATTATCAAGTGCTACATCAATTAAGGAAAGGAGTTTTTCCCGCTGAAATCTTTCAATACTAAAATGCAAGAATTGTTCAGCCACCACACCGTCTTTTTCATTCAATTGCAGGTGCAAAGGCATATAGGGGTTTTCTTCAAGCACTGCAACATATTGATGTGCCTGGTTAGAAGCATGAAAATTTAATTGGATAAAGATATCCTCTTCTCTGTTTAGACGGATATCATGAAAGGACTTTTCGGCATCCGTTGTCATGACATTTTCTTTATAAAATCGAAATGGCACCTTTTCTACACAATGTGTTGACATAATTAATCCTCTTGGACAATATTGCGCTTGCTCAACAAAATGCACCTTTTCCATCAATTGATCGTGGCTCATTAGGTAGTTAAGAATCCAAACACATTCTCTTCTTTTTAATTGATAGTGGTTTAAAAACCAACGGATAAAGTCCTTCTTCTCGTTGACAGAAACAGGGGTTGCCATGATCATTTCCCTCCTCTGCATGCTTTTGCACTTTCTTACTCTTTTGAAAGACGATCAAGCAAATCCAAGTATTCTTCATTTGTTGGATCATTTTTCAGTAACTGATTAAACATTTCGGCGGCTTTTACATTTTTTCCTTCTTCCATTAGAAAATATCCGTAATCTGTCAAAAAAGTATCATTCTCTTTAAAAAAAGTATATGCAGATTCGTATTTGTCTAATGCAAGTTTAAATTCTTCATTTTTTTGAAAAGCAACAGCAGCATCCCATAAAAACTGTGGCTCTTCAACATCATAGCTCTCTAGAGTGTCTATCAGTTCAATAACATCATCATATTTTTCGTATTGAAGGAAAAGTTTGTTAATTTCGAGTGCAGCATCTATATATCCTGGATCGAGTGCTAAAGCCTCTCGAAGTAATTCAATCGCCTTTTCATCATTGCCAAGCTTCTGTGAAATTCTTCCACCATTATAAAATAGCTCTTTATTAAATTCATCCTGCCTAATACCTTCCTGAATGATTTTAAAGCTATTTTGGAATTCATGCTCCATTTCATACGCTTTTGCCAAATGAAGATATAAAGAATGGTATTCGGGGTCGAGCTCTTTTAATTCAAGAAACCTTTCAATTGCGGTTCTAAAATATCCACCCTGTAAAGCAGTGAATGCAAAACCAAATAAAGTGTTAATCTCTAATTTTTCGTTTATTGATTTTTCATAGAATGGGAGTGCTTCTTCAAAGGATCCAGCACTGCTTAGTAATTCTGCAATTCGTTGATTAATATTAACACCTGCAATTTCGTTTGTTTCCTTTAGAACCTTCTCATATGCTTTCAGCGCTTTTGTGATTTCTCCTTGTTCACTATATAATTCACCAAGGGCAAAATCGATAATGAATTCTTCAGGTAAAATCTCCTTCGCTTTTTGCAATTTTCTTTCACAAACCTCATAGAGTCCTTGAACCTGATATAAATCAGCTAGCAGCAGTAGAGCTTGGCCAAAGCTTTCATCTCTTTCTGAAATCCTTTCGAGAACTAATATTGCCTCTTCTTCGTCTCCTGCCTCAATCAAAATTTCTCCTAGCATTACCAAAATTTCCCCTTCACCTGGGAACATTTCTAGTAAATTTTGAAATAAAGCTTTTGCTTCATCCAAAAACCCATATTGAAATAGTTCCTCCCCTAGAACAAATTTCTCTTCCGGGGTGCCGCTATTTAATACTATATTATATTCATGTATTGCCTCCATATGTTGGCCCTTTTCAAGCATAGATAAAATTTTTGTAACTCGATTCATTCTGTCCTCTCACTTCCAGAAATTTATTGAAATATACAATGCTACGTATTTTATGGGATTGAAAAATACGAAGGAATATTTACTTTAACATATTCTCCATTCCCTGGTTTAAATAAAACTTCTACACCCGCCCGAATAACATTTCCCTTATGAACGGTAACAACTAATCTATCCTTATGATAGAGAAATAATTGTTTCTCATCAATATTCTTGATTTCCCTGCTTTTCAAGTATAAGTTATAGCTTACCTCTGCACCATGTCTAAAGCAGGATTTTTGAGGAATTAAGCCTATTTTATTTAAAACATTCATTTTTAAAGGCATATTTTCTTCAATTATTTCATCTATACCTGAGATTTTTTCATAAACAAGCGTTTCTCTCCATTTCGCTAGAATAGCTTTTTCCTGTTTTTTGAGTTCTTCTGAAATGATAGGGAAAAATGTGCAATTATATGGAAATAGTGCCTCTCGTATCCATCCCCAAGGAACCCCATTAAAATCATCTAATCCTTGGATTTCCATAAAAATAGTAGAAATTTTTTCTTTTTTGCAGCTGCGAATAAAAGCGGGGGTTATTCGTGTTAAAGGGATTTTTGCACCAATTAAAAAGTCTATCGGGCTGCTTAATAATAAAGTTTTCATTTTTTCAATGTTTTCATGTAAATCCCTTTCGGAGGAAACGCTAACATATGTAAGAAAAGTTGTACAGCCCTTTAAAATAAACTCTTCTGTCATATATTTTTTAAAAGTGGCAAATTGACTTAAAACAGGGATTTTTGAATTGAGTAAGACGAAGGTAGGGGTCAGGATATAGGGCTCAGCATTCATTTTCATAAAATGGTAACGGTTGATTTTATTTTCTAAAGCTGCAATTCGATTATCACGAATCAAAACTGACTTTCTTATAAAATGATTATCTTTAAGAATATTGGCATTTTCAATAATGTATGACATCGTCTTCACCCCTTTTTGTTTTCTTAAGACAAGCTATGAAGGAATTTTAAAATTATGCTTTACATTTAAGAAAAGTAGGGGAAGCTAATACATAAAAAAGAAGTTTCAGCTCTATTAGCATGAAACTTCTTTTCAATTTACCTATTTTTTAATTGGTTTAAATGGGTAAAAAACTTAGGGTAGGAAACTGAAATGGCTTCAGGGTTCTCAAGAGTTAGTTCGGTTTGACAAATAAGTGCAGCAATGGCAAGCATCATTCCTATCCGATGGTCACCATGGCTTGATACACTGCCACCTCTTAATGGAGTTGGTCCGTTTATAATCATTCCATCATCTGTCGCTTCAATATTTGCACCAAGTTTTTTTAATTCGTTTACAACAGTGTCAATACGGTTTGTTTCCTTTACTTTTAATTCCTCAGCATCCTTGATAACTGTTCTTCCAATTGCCTGTGTCGCTAATAAAGCAATAATGGGAATCTCATCTATTAATTTTGGAATTAAATCACCTTCAACAACTGTTCCTGAAAGGTTGGAAGTTTGAATAAATAGGTCACCATATGGTTCAAACGAGGTTTGTTCATTTAAAGGAAGCGTTATTTTCGCCCCCATTGCCTTCATTACTTCAATTATCCCTGTTCTAGTTGGATTTAACCCAACATTTTTTAACAGGAGTTCACTATTTGGTACTATTGCACCGGCAACTAAGAAGAATGCTGCTGATGATATGTCACCAGGCACAACTACATCTGCAGCTTTTAATTTTTGGCCACCCTTTACTCTAATTGTTTGATCCTCTTTTATAATTTCACCGCCAAAATGCTGAATCATTTTTTCAGTGTGATCGCGGGTTTCAGTTGGTTCGATAATTGTACTTTCCCCATCTGCTTGAAGTGCTGCCAAAATAAGAGCCGATTTTACCTGTGCACTTGCTACAGGAAGTTTATATTGCAGGTTACGTAATCCACCGCCTCGAACAGTAAGGGGAGTATATCCGCCATTTTTACGACCATCAATGACTGCACCCATCGTCCTTAAAGGTTCCGTTACTCTTGTCATTGGCCGTTTACCAATAGATTGATCTCCTATAATGGAGGAAAAAAAAGGCCTACCAGAAAGAATTCCTAATAATAGACGGATTGTCGTTCCAGAGTTTCCAACATCTAATATTTCTGATGGTTCATTTAGCCCATCAAAGCCTTTCCCAGTTATGATAACTTCCCCATTTTTTTCTTCGATTTTTACACCAAGTTTCCGAAAGCAGGAGATTGTACTTAAACAATCCTCACCTGGGAGAAAGTTCGTCACTTTTGTAATACCATCCGCAATCGCACCAAACATGACAGATCGGTGGGAGATGGATTTATCTCCAGGTATAACAATTTCGCCATTTAATCCATTTATTACTGCTTCTAACTTTACGAAAGACATATCTCTACCACCTTGTGAATTTTAAGACCCAATATATGTATCATAATTCGTACAAGAATTAATACAGTTTTCTGCCCTCTTACGATCCTTTTCTGTTTGAAAACTTATAACCAAAACCCCATATATTTCTTCACGAGTCTCGATGATCCTAATATTCGTAATACTGATTTTTTCTTCAGCCAAGTAGCCAGTAATTTCAGATATAACACCAGGATAATCGGGAACATCGACATATAAATCATAGAAAGCTGGAATTGCACCTTTTTCATTTGAGGGCAGTTGGTCACGGAATAACTTCGCTTCGTAAAAAAAGTTAAATATTTCCTTGCTATTTTCTTGCTCCAGCAAATGTTTCACCCATCCCATTTCTTCCATCCACTGATCAAGTAATTCTAAAAGAATTTCTTTATTTTGTAATAAAATATCCTGCCACATTTTAGGACTACTTGAAGCTATACGTGTAATATCCCTAAATCCACCTGCTGCTAATCGAGGAATAAGACCTTTTGACTCTGAAAGTCTTTCGGTTTGGCGGACAATGGAAGCAGCAATGATGTGTGGGAAGTGACTGACTATTCCAGTTAAATAATCATGTTCATATGGTGTAACTGTTAAAAACTTTGCATTTGTTCCATTTAACCAAGTCATTAATTCTTCAACTTTGCCCTTGGGAATTGAAGGATCGGGTGTTAAAAGGTAAAAAGCATTTTCAAAAAGAATTTCCTTTGCTGCAGATACCCCACTTTTATGAGAGCCGGCCATTGGATGTCCTCCAATAAACACAACTCCTCTCTCTAAAAGATGTGTCGCACGCTCCATGATTTTTCTCTTCGTACTTCCTGTATCTGTAACAATAACATGATCTTTTAGGGAGAGGCTTGAAAGGAGGTTAATAATTTTTTCTGTTTCATTAACTGGTGCAGAAATTATGATTAAGTCAGCACTAACGGCACCTTCTTCAATACTTTGAACATAATCATCAATCAGCCCAAGTGCTTTTCCTAGTTTAGCCTGTTCAACATTTATATCATAGCCAATTATGGTAGCTAATTTATGTTTTGCTTTAATACAGAGCGCTAGTGACCCCCCTATTAATCCTAATCCAATAACAAAAACACGGCCACTCAATAGCTTCTCCCCCAGTTTATGTTTTTTTCAATCCTATTTAATGGGAGGTTTAACCCCCATCATATTACATAGTAAAAAATAATTTAAGTAGATTACCGCAAAAAAGAAACACAACAATTTGTTTCCCTTATAATAATGAGTGGAGGATTATAAATATAAATCCCCCACAGTTAAAAAATCTCTCCTTATTTACTAGACAAATATTCACTAATCTTCTTCAAGAGACCCTCAATTTCTTCTTTAGAACCTATGGTAATCCGTACGGACGTTGGGAATCCCAATGCCTTTCCTGACCGAACAATAAATCCTCTTTCAAGCAAAAATTGAAATACTTCATCGCCATCTGTCTTAAAGTCAATTAGAATAAAATTTCCTTGTGAAGGATAGTAGGATAAATTATTTGCATCACAAAAACGGTAAAACTGAGATAGGCCTTCACGGTTTTTTACTTGGCACTGTTTAACAAATTCCTGATCATCTATTGCTGCCTGCACTGCTAATTGGGCAAAGGAATTAACATTAAATGGTTCCCTTACAGGCTCTAGCGCATGAATGATGGCTGGATTTGCTACTCCATAACCTACCCTTAACGCAGCAAGTCCATATATTTTAGAAAATGTTCTTAAAACTATAAGATTAGGATATCTTTTTGTTAGCAGCAAGGAATCATAGTAATCTTCTGCAATTACGTATTCATAATAAGCTTCATCTAAAACAACTAATACATGGTCTGGTACACGATCAAGAAACTCAACTAATTTACTTTGGGAAATATATGTACCTGTTGGATTATTGGGGCTGCATACCCATATAACATTTGTGTTTTCATCTATAGCTGCCAGCATATTTTCTAAATCATGTTCACCGTTTTTCAGAGAGATTTCCCTAATCTCAGCACCTTCTAAAATAGCATTATGCTTATACTGAGGGAAGGTAGGTGCTGGCATAACAGTATTTACGCCATGCCCTAAAAGGGCTCTTGAAATAATTTGTATGATTTCGTCTGAACCATTTCCGAAGATGAGCTCATCTCCATTCACACCTAAAAAAGAGGCTAAAGAATCCCTTAGATTAGTGGCATATCCATCTGGATAAATAGCAAGATTAGGCATTGAATGTTGAAGAACAGATAAAACCTTTGCTGAGCAGCCTGCTGGATTTTCATTAGATGCAAGCTTCACTATGTTATCAAGCTTGTATTGTCTTTTTACTTCATCAATAGATTTTCCAGGTTGATATGGCTTTAACGTTAATAATTGTTCTTTCCATCTCATCGTGTTCGCCCCACTTATCATTACTTGTAAATTTGCCTTTTATTGTACCATAATGATCCTAATTGTTATTTAAATCTGGTCTTAAGGCTATGGCTTTTCGTAAGTATACATGGTGAATATGCTCTTGACTAACTTCGGTATTAATATGCATCATCACTCTGATACACATATCTAATGAACTTGGAACATCCATTTCACGCATACACATAACAGGAACAAATGTCCATCCTTCAAATTTCCTTAGTGCTTTTGCAGGAAATGTTGCTGTGAGGTCTGCGGTGGTAGAAATGAAAACAGATGCAACAAACTTAGGATCTATTTGGTTCATTTCTATCATTTTTGCTATTAATTCCTCTGTCGAAAAGATGATTTCCTCCGCTTGATTACCTTCTACTGTAATGGCTCCTCTGACCCCTCTGATCATTTCAATCACCCCTTTTCTAAAATTTAAACTTTTTTAACTGCTCCAAAAGCTGATTTTCTGAAACTTCGAAAATCTTAGGTTCGCCTATATGTTCTAAAAGTACAAAACGAATGGTCTCACCAATAGACTTTTTATCTTGCTTCATTTTACTTATGAGGCTTTTATCCAATAATCTCTCGGGAACCTCTATCGTATATCCTAATAGTTTTAGCCATTGAATAAGTTCATCGATATTAAATGGCAAATCAAGTAAATCCATGCTTATATGTAAAGCAAACACCATACCAATCAAAACAGCTTCACCATGTGTTATATTTCCATAGCCCATTTCTGATTCAATGGCATGGCCTAAAGTATGGCCGAAATTTAAATAAGCACGAATTCCGGTTTCTTTTTCATCTTGTGAAACAAAAAATTTTTTAATGGTTATTCCTCTTTTTAATATGTGAAGCATTTCATTCGTCTTTAATTGCTGAAGATCCTTAACATTATTTAACAACCACTGGTAGAATGAAACATCATGAATAAGTGCATGTTTAATTACCTCTGAAAATCCAGAGCGTATCTCTTTTTCCGGAAGAGTCGTTAGGAAACTTAAATCATAAATTACGGCATCTGGTTGGTGAAATGCACCAATCATATTTTTTCCTAATGGATGATTTATAGCCACCTTACCCCCAACAGCACTATCATGGGCTAGTATGGTTGTTGGTATTTGTATAAAAGGAATTCCTCTCATAAAGGTTGCAGCTACAAACCCGCCTAAATCACCTACTGCACCTCCACCAAATGAAAGAATCACTGATTTCCGATCTAGATGACTTTCAAGTGCAACTGTCATGGCCTTATAGTAAACATCAAAGGTTTTCGCTTTTTCACCGCTTGGCGCAATAAAAATGGCCGGTTTATAGGTTTCTAAATAACCCAATAGCTTTGCCAAATGGTGTTTTGCAACAGTTTCATCAGTAATGATAAGAATTTTTGTTAGTTGTTTATAATTTGCATTTAAAAATGGGGATATTTCTTTTAGGACATCTTCCCCCACCACAACATTGTACTTTTTGGATGTCGTTTCCATTAAAATTGTTTCCATTAGAATTCCCTCGCCAGTTTCCTTTGTCTTTCAATCTCTTCGGAAAAGATTTCAAAACGGTCACTATAAAACTGCTCTGTTAGAGCATTTGCCAATTCCCAAGCAACAACATTTTCGGCGACAACTGCAGCTGCAGGAACTGCACAACTATCGGAACGTTCAATGCTTGCTGAAAATGGCTCTTTTGTTTCAATATCCACACTCATTAGTGGTTTGTAAAGGGTAGGAATTGGCTTCATGACTCCCCTTACTATAATAGGCATACCCGTTGTCATGCCGCCTTCAAATCCACCGAGCCTATTAGTCTTACGATAATACCCTATTTCCTGGTCCCAGCCTATTTCATCATGGACCTCACTGCCTGGCTTTCTAGCTGCATCAAATCCAATTCCAAATTCTACTCCTTTGAAGGCATTAATACTGACAATAGCTCCTGCAATTTTGGCATCAAGCTTTCGGTCATAATGAACGTAGCTTCCTACCCCAACAGGCATTCCTGTTACAATAACCTCAACAATTCCACCGATGGAGTCCCCATTTTTCTTTGCAATATCAATTGCTTCCATCATTTTTGCCTCTGCCACTTGATCAATGCAACGAACAGGAGAGTTTTCGGCTCTTTCCCTCATTGATTCAAATGATATAGAATTATCAACATTTGCCAAAACCCCGCCAATATCCACAACATGAGAAACAACCTCAATACCAACAAGCTTTAAAAGCTTTTTTGCTACTGCTCCAGCAGCAACCCTAACAGTAGTTTCTCGAGCAGATGAACGCTCAAGGACATTTCTCATATCACGATGACCATATTTTATTGCACCATTTAAATCTGCATGTCCTGGTCGGGGTCTAGTAATTTTCCTTTTCATTTCTTCATCTGTTTCATTTAATAATGGCTCTGCACCCATAATATTTGTCCAGTGCTTCCAATCATTATTTTCAACAACCAGCGCAACCGGAGAGCCAAGTGTTTTTCCATGTCGCACACCTGAAAGAATTTTAACCGTATCCTTTTCAATTTGCATTCTTCTCCCGCGACCATAGCCTTTTTGGCGTTTTTCCAATTCGATATTTATATCTGTATCTTCAAGTGGCATTCCAGCAGGTAAACCTTCTAAAATTGTCGTTAATTGTGGCCCATGGGATTCTCCCGCCGTTAAATATCTCATACTCTTTCTCCCTTCAACTCATTAAAGGATTTTGTATCAATATAACATAAGGTTATCAAGAAACATAGTAAAAATATTTAAAAGATTGAAAAAAGACCATCAAATGGTCTTTAAATTTTCCGATAAAAAAAGGTATCTTCGGTTTCAAGTTGGTAAAGATTAGGTTTGAAAATTTGTTCTGTGCTTCCTACAAAAAAAATGCCATCCTTTTTTAATGCTCCACTAAACTTATGATATACCTTATCTTTTGCATCTTCTGTAAAATAAATGAGGACGTTTCTACAAATAATTAAATCATATGGTCCACCGTATGAGTCTGATAAAAGATTATGTTTTTTGAAGGAAACTGCTTTCTTAATTTCATCAGAGACTTGATAATAATCTCCGCTCCTGTTGAAAAACCTTTTTTTCACGTCTTCAGGTGCTTCATTTAAAGATCTTTCGTGATATTGCCCAATCCTTGCCTTAATTAATACATTTTCATCTATATCAGTTGCAGTTATTTGAATTTCATTTAGTGGAAGGTAATTCGCTAAAATCATGGCTATCGTATACGGTTCTTCACCCGTGGAACATGCAGCACTCCATATTTTAAGGTGTTTACTAGATTGAAGCAGCTTTGGCAGAATTCTCTTCTCTAATACTTCCCATCGTTTAAAATTCCGATAGAATTCAGAAACATTTATCGTAATTCGATCAAGAAGTTCGTTAAAAAGCTCTTGATTCCTAATTACTTCTTGAAAATATTCTTGAAAGGAAGGAAATCCTCTTTTCACATATAAGGAGGTAAGTCTGCGTTTCATTTGTGCTTCCTTGTAGAGTGAAAGATCAATGCCTGTCTTCTTTTTTACTTGAATGATAAATTGTTCATAATCATTAGACACGTAAAACTCTCCCTACACTTTCCTACTCCCTAAATAACTAGAAAAACGGTCATTTATCAAATATATTTTTAAGAAAAGCATTTTTTATTATGTAACATGGCTACTTATCAAAAAAAACACTTGCAAAACACCTACAAGTGCTCATTCATTCAATTAATAAATCCACTCGTTAATTGACCTTGAATATTCTACTAATTCAGCTTCTTTAAAAAAGAGGCTAATTTCACGTTCAGCACTTGCAGTCGAATCTGATCCATGAATAACATTTTTTCCTAAAGTTAAACCAAAATCGCCTCTAATAGTTCCAGGGGCAGCATCCTTTGGATTTGTTGACCCCATCATTTGTCTAGCAGTCGTTACAACATTTTCTCCCTGCCATACCATTGCAAATACAGGACCCGATGTAATAAACTCAACCAGTTCACCAAAAAATGGACGCTCTTTATGCTCAGCATAATGCTCTGAAGCCAATTCTTCAGAAATCCTCATTAATTTAGCACCCACTAATTGAAAGCCCTTTCTTTCAAAACGTGCAACAATATCGCTAACTAGGCCACGCTGCACTCCATCTGGTTTCACCATTAAAAATGTCTTTTCCATGAATTCCACTCCTAAACCATTATGTATACTGATTGTATATGTAAACAATCCATGAAAATATTAACATTGTTTTGAAAATTTAGCAACATTGATACCAAAAGTACTTCTTACAACAGATGTAACTATAAATCAACATCTGAATCATTCTAAAGATAATACTTCATATGTGTTGCGAACCAAATGAATTAAAATTTCCGTTTACCTATGAACTTAGCAATATCCAGAAGGGTTTTCTTTGCACGATTTTCAGGCAGTTCTTCTAAAAGAGCAAGTGCCTTATCAAGGTAAAGGTCGCTTAATGCATAGGATCTTTCTATTGCTCCAGATTCCTTTATAAGTGAAATAATATTTTTTATTTCAAAAGGCTCCATATTTTCATGAACTTTTATTATTTCGTTCTGAATTTTACTATTTTCCATTGCAAAGAGCACAGGCGCCGTAATATTCCCTTGCAAAAGGTCACTTCCTGCTGGTTTACCCAATTCTTTTTCGGTTGAAGTAAAATCCAAAATATCATCAATAATTTGATAGGACATTCCTACAAAATAACCAAAACGATATAATTTTTTATGAATATATTCAGGAGCATCCGCAGCAATTGCACCTAATTGACAGCTAACGGCAATTAACAGTGCCGTCTTTCTTTTTATCCTGCGAAAGTAATCTCGAAAATTCTGATCAAAACGATATTTATCCTTCATTTGCTGAATTTCACCAATACAAACTTCAACAATTGTATTAGCTAGGATTTTGTGGGCTTCAGGTTTATTAATATTTGTCATTAATTCTAATGAAAGAGCAAAGATATAGTCACCGGTGTACATTGCAACCCGATTTCCCCATTTAGTTTTAATGGTTGGCTTTCCTCTTCTCAATTCAGCATCGTCAATTACATCATCATGAACAAGTGATGCCATATGAATTAACTCTAGAGAAACAGCGACATTTTTTATTACTTCAATATCATAGTGACCAAATTTACCAGCAAGCAACACAAAAACAGGACGAATTCTTTTTCCTCCGGCTTGTAATGTATGCATAGAAGCCTGTCTTAAAAGAAGAGATTCTGCCTGAATAGTCTCCTCTAGCTTTTTCTCAATTATGTTTATATCCGAATTCAAAAATGAATACATCATTTTTAATTTCATTTGTATTCACCCTGCTTTTTCATCCTGTTTAAAATCATTAGTTTAATTCTTTTTGCCAATATGAACAGCCGCAACTCCACCACTATAAGATTTGAAAAACACATCTTTAAAACCTGCATTTTCAAAAAGAATTGCAAGCTCTTTCATACCTGGAAAATTCCGTGCAGATTCTTGCAACCATGAGTATTCCTTGTAACTTTTAGCAAATAACTTACCAAATAGCGGCATAATGAACCTGAAATAGAAATAGTAAAGCTGCTTATAGCCAAACATGGTTGGCTGAGAAGTTTCAAGACAAACTGCTATACCGTCTTTTTTCAATACCCTGTGCATTTCCTTTAATACCTGTAGATAATCAGGGACATTTCTTAAACCAAACCCAATTGTAACGTAATCGAAAGTTCCATCAGGAAAAGGTAATTCCATTGCATTTCCATGTATTAATCTAACCTGTTTCAGATCCAAATTTTCTACCTTGTCTTGACCAATCTTTAACATATTTTTGCTAAAATCCAAGCCTACCACTTCACCTGAAGGGCCTACAGCATCAGCAAGAGCAATCGTCCAGTCAGCTGTTCCACAACAAACGTCCAGAGCTTTTGAACCCTTTTGAACATTCATTCTTTTCATGGTGTCATTACGCCATTTAACGTGCTGTTGAAAACTAATTACAGAGTTCATTTTGTCATAGTTTCCATATATTTTTTCAAAAACGTGATGAACTCTTTCCTCTTTAGATTGCTGCATGTCTTACCCTTCCTCTACAAATGTATTTACAATAGGTTGATGGCTGTTTAAAATTGATAAAATTCTTTCTTTTAGAAAATCATTTACATGAGGAACCATTTTTAGGCTATTTTCAATTAATTTCTTGGAATATTCTATATATCTGTCACAGACAATGAGCAAATAGCTATATTGTTCATTTGATAAATCATTTTCTCGATCATCACACTTTGGAAAGGTGACATATTTTAAGGCATCAATAAGCATTGATCTGCCTGATCGAGCGAATTCTGCTTTCTCCTTTAATAGCCTATTTACAAATAAAATATTAGTTATTAATTCATCCCAAGCGCTTACCTGAAAATAATCTAAAATTTTCTTAAGCAATGAACTCTCAATCATTTTAATGCTTGTCATTAAATTTTCTATACTATCAAATTCCTTTTGAAAAACAGAAATTTTATGTTCATTCACTTCTTTAATTCCGTTTGCTAATGCTTTTATCATTGGAATATCGGCCGATTCTGCAAGAAGCATATAGTATAACCCACTATAATAATCTCCAGCTAACACGGTTAATTGCCTTGTCGTTTGACTTTCTTTTTTTTCTTCGAAAAAAGGGGCATTTGATACATTTTCATGGGTGTCAAGGGCTATTTGTATTAACATAGCAGTTAAAGCGTAGTTCTGTATTTGACTGCAAGACAATTCGGGTAAATCCAAAATAGAAAGAAGAATGAGAAGTTTATCTTCATCAATATAAGGAGTTTGAATAAACTTGAGCAAATACGGATGAAAAACTCTTCGTTCCACTAATTCCTTCATTTCTGATAATTTTTGTCGAATGTCTACACGCAATTTAATCACCCTTGCTTCCCCTATGTAATCTTTTATTTTTATTTCATCTTGTAGCGGTTCTAGGTCTTTTTAAATCAAGTTATTTTTGATTTTTATAAAAACAAAGCAGTCACCATTATAACATAAAAGTAACTTTAAAGGCAGATATTCACAAAATTAAAACATACTCTCGTAAATTAGAACAAAACAATAAAAAAACTAAACAATTATTTTTTAAATTCACTTTCAATTTCGCCATAACAGGAGAGAATTTTAGCATTCCCTCTAATTTTAATTGCTGATGTATGTTCAGTAAATTGTGCAATCATTACTTCACCTTTATCCAGCTTTTCTGAATGATGAAACTTTGTGTCTGAACCCCTTGTTAGGCCAATTACACTGACTCCATCTTCGATTGCCTTAATGATGACATAATCATTATTTGATGAACCGTTCTTTTCCATATTATCACCTCCAGGTTTGTTTGTACTCTTTATAATTTTAAAATATTGTTAATTCTTAATGAGCGTTAAAACCTCTGACCTTGCTTTTGCATCATCCTTAAAAATTCCCCGTACAGATGTTGTTACAGTTTTTGATCCTGGTTTTTTAACCCCTCTCATGGTCATACACATGTGTTCCGCCTCCACCACAACCATGACACCATGAGGTTCCAATTTTTCCATTATAGCATTTGCAATTGTTGACGTTATTCTTTCCTGAAGCTGAGGACGTTTGGATACAGCTTCAACAGCCCTTGCTAGTTTACTCAAGCCTGTCACTCGCCCATTTTGAGGAAGATATGCGACATGGGCTTTTCCAAAGAAAGGAACTAAATGGTGTTCACACATTGAAAAAAATGGAATATCCTTCACTAAAACAAGTTCCTCATGATCCTCACTGAAAATAGTATCAAAATATTGTTTTGGATCATCACTTAATCCACTAAAAACTTCTTCATACATTTTTGCCACTCTTTTTGGAGTATCAATTAATCCCTCTCGGTTGGGATCTTCTCCGATTGCTTCTAAAATTAAACGTACCGCCTCTTCAAGTTGGGTACGATTTACTACTGACATGATGTTTCCCCCTAATGTATATCTGTCCACTATAATAGACAACTACATCTTAGCACAACCTTTTCAATACAAGCAAAACCAAAAATTCCAATTTCGTATAGAAAAAACCATGGAGATTTTTCCTCCATGGTTTTTTTATCGCTTAAATTTATGTAATTACTTTACTGCGTCTTTAAGCGCTTTGCCTGGTTTAAAAGCAGGAACTTTACTTGCTCCGATTTCGATTTCTTCACCAGTTTGTGGGTTACGCCCTTTACGAGCTGCACGCTCACGAACTTCAAAGTTACCAAATCCGATTAATTGTACTTTATCACCATTTTTCAATGCATCTAAAATTGAATCGAAAACAGCATCAACTGCTTTTGTAGCGTCCTTTTTAGAAAGTTCACTTGCTTCAGCAACTGCGTTAATTAATTCTGTCTTGTTCATGCTATTCACCTCCTCCCAAAAAAACTTGCCAAAGATTAGTAAATAAGTTACCTTATCTACATTTCTAAACACTTTTACATCATTCTATACGTCATAGTATTTTTTTGTTAACAAAAGATGAATTTTCTTTCATCTTTTGGAAACATCATTCCATATTTCACTCAAAACCCTTTAAAATAAAGGTTTTTGGACTATAACGGTAAGTCTGTTAAAAGATTATCACAACTATTTCTGCATATCAAGAAATTTTCATGAAATAATGGGAATCTTTTCATTAAAATTCGCATATTCTATCAATTTTAGGACATTTTGCCTAAATTTATCTCACTAATTGGAAAGCATTCCAAGAGTTCGAAAGGCCTGAAGACAAAAAAAAGACCCCTTAATTGGAGTCTAATACTAAAGAATGATGGCAATTAATCCGCCAGATCCTTCATTAATAATTCTTTCAAGTGTTTCTTTTAATTTATATCTTGCATTTTCTGGCATTAAAGATAGCTTTGCTTGTATACCTTCTCGAACAATGGAGCTTAAAGATCTTCCAAAAATATCGGAATTCCAAATTGATAATGGATCATCTTCAAAGTCTTGCATTAAATATCGGACAAGTTCTTCGCTTTGTTTTTCTGTCCCAATGATGGGTGCAAATTCAGATTCAACATCTACTTTAATCATATGAATAGATGGGGCAACTGCTCTTAATCTAACTCCAAATCGGGCACCTTGGCGAATAATTTCTGGCTCTTCGAGGCTCATATCTGCAAGAGATGGAGAAGCAATTCCATATCCTGTTTGTTTAACCATTTTTAGTGCATCTGAAATATGGTCATATTCAGCCTTAGCATGTGCGAAATCTTGCATTAATTCCAGCAAATGATCTTTCCCACGGATTTCCACACCAACAATTTCTTTTAATATGTCATCATATAGTTCATCTGGTGCAAATAGATCAATTTCAGCTACACCTTGGCCCATTTCAATTCCAGCCAACCCAGCTCTTTCAATAAATTCATATTCGCTAAATTGCTGTACTACTCGATCCACGTCTCTTAATCTCTTAATATCTTTTACGGTATCTTTTACTGCGTCTTGGTAGTTCTCACGAAGCCAATGATTTTCTTTTAAAACCATTACCCAGCTTGGAAGATTGACATTTACCTCAAGAACAGGGAATTCAAACAAAGCTTCACGAAGTACATTTAAAACATCACTTTCCCTCATACTTTCAACACTCATCGATATAACCGGGATATCGTATTTCTCAGATAAATTTGCTCTAAGTGATTCTGTATTAGGATGATGCGGTTGAGCACTATTTACAACCATAATAAATGGTTTTCCAACCTCTTTCAGCTCATCTATTACCCTTTCTTCCGCTTCTACATAACTACTGCGTGGGATTTCCCCAATCGTTCCGTCAGTTGTAATCACAACACCAATTGTAGAGTGTTCTTGTATTACCTTTCTTGTACCAATTTCAGCAGCTTCATGAAATGGAATTGGTTCTTCATACCAAGGGGTTGTAATCATTCTTGGCCCATTTTCATCCTCATATCCTTTTGCTCCTGGAACTGTATAACCCACACAATCAACTAAGCGAATATTTACCTCTAAACCCTCATCTACATAAACACTTGCAGCCTGGTTTGGAACGAATTTCGGTTCTGTTGTCATAATTGTTTTCCCTGCCGCACTTTGAGGGAGTTCATCCTGGGTCCTTGCTCTTTCAGCTTCGTTTAGCATATTCGGTAAAACTACAAGTTCCATAAACTTTTTAATAAACGTTGATTTCCCTGTTCGAACTGCACCTACTACTCCTAAATAAATATCACCGCCGGTTCTCTCGGCAATATCTTTAAAAATATCAACCTTTTCCAAATGATCCCCTCCCGATCATAGAGTTAGTGGGATAAAATTATCCATCTTAGGTAATTTTGGACAGTATATATTTATGACGTTGTCCTATTGTTTTATGACAGTTTTTTAAAGATTTTTATCCCCTTATTAAAAATTAACGTTAAATGCCTTAATAGTTCAGGCTTTAAACAATATAAAAATAATAAGAGTTCTTTAAGAAAGATATAGCATTTTCTAAATAAGACAACAATCCACTATGCATAGAAATAAATTCTAATAAGCCAAAAAAACCCTCCTCCTACAATATATTTCATAGGAAAAGGGTTATGACAATTTATATTCAACCCATTTGAGCTTATTATTTCTGTTCAAGAAAAATAGGTTCCTTCGTTTTTGCATCTAAAGTATAAGGTAACGAATAAGCAGGGACAAACATAGAGTCATTCAAAAGTATCGACCTAATATCCTCTCCAGGTTTTACCTTAACATTTTTTTTCTTTAAGGCTAAATTTAAATCAGGGCTATAGTCAACATAAATATCAGCATTACCATTAATAACAAATGATAAATTGTGGTTTGTGAATGGACTTTCAATAAATGGAGGTCTTTGATAACCTAATTGCTTGTAATCAATCGTATACACATTATCTGCTAGCTTTTTTTTGTAGGGCGGATAACCATGTGCGTTAATTCTTAATTTAAGGTCTCGGATTGACTCTGTCATTCTTAAATCTAATAATTTGACTTCTGGTTTTGTTTCAATATTAACAAGGACATATTGAAAGATTCCGCCATTTTCATAAGCATTTCCTGGCGGTTCTGCCATGTATTTAGGTGCTAGCTTTTTAAAATCAACGGGATATCTTTGGTATAGAGGAATATTAGAATCTTTTGATGCAATCGGCAATATTCCGCCATTGTCTTTTCTAAAAGAATCAACTGCAGATTGTACAGATTGAATTTGGTCTTTATATGGTACCTGATTTTGTGTCAACTGCTGATCAGGATACATACATCCCGATAGAAGAACAGTCAATAGTGCAAAAAGACAGCTTATTGTTTTAATTCTCATGTGCTCCATCCTTTTATATTGTTGTTGACTAGTTATGTAAATAGAACAAAGAAAATAATAATTCCGGAAAATGCCATTAACACATAAGCAAGTAGGGCGGTTAGAATACGGAAAATACCTTTTAATTTAAATCGGCTTAAATAAATCATTAAAATAGAAATGAACATGAATCCCATTCCAGCAATTGAAATCCACATCTTTAACATAGCAGTTGACATAAAACCACTCCTTTTTCCGAAGGTTATTATATCACACTACTGAAGTTTTAAATATTAATAATAATAAAAAAGACTGAGTAAAGAGGGGCGAATTCTCCTTACCACAGTCTTTTTGACTAAACATCCCTTACACCCGTTTCATATTACCAGTTTCCTTCGCTCCCATTGTATGCAGGCAAAGCAAAAAACGCATCCTCGAACGCCTATTTTTATTTAAATTTGCACCATCTATTCTTCAAGCAGAAATTCACCTAAAATATTTGTGAGATCATCCATTTCATTTGTTTTGCCTCGAGCCATTAACGTATCAACTGCATCCTTTGCATTTCCACCATTGAACAAAACGTTATAAAGAACCGATGTAATCGGCATCGAAACCTGATATTTTTCAGCAAGCTGATAGGCTGCTTTTGTGGTACGAACCCCTTCAACTACCATCCCCATATTGTCTAAAACCTCTTCGAGTGTTTGGCCTTTCCCTAATAGATTTCCTGCTCTCCAGTTTCTAGAATGAACACTTGTACAAGTAACAATTAAATCACCAATACCAGCCAGGCCAGAAAAAGTCAGGGGATTTGCTCCCATTCTTGTCCCAAGCCGAGCTATTTCTGCTAATCCTCTTGTAATTAGGGCAGCCTTAGCGTTATCTCCGTAACCTAGTCCATCCGTTATACCTGCAGCAAGTGCAATAATATTTTTTAAAGCACCGCCAATTTCCACACCAATTATGTCAGGATTTGTATAGACTCGGAAATTTTGATTGATAAATAAATCTTGTATTTCTAGAGCAGCATTCATGTTTTTTGATGAAACCGTAACAGTTGTTGGATGGCGAAGACTCACTTCTTCTGCATGGCTAGGGCCAGAAAGAACCACAACATCCTTTAATAGCTTAGGCGTCATCTCGTCCTCAATCATTTCCGAAATTCGAAGTAAGGTATCAGGTTCAATCCCTTTACTGACATGAACAATTGTCAGTGGAAATGTGGCAATATCACAAATATTTCTGACTACCTCTCGAATAGCCTTAGTTGGGACTGCTATAATAATATTTTCAATAGCTTCAATTGTTTCCTCTAAGGAAAAATATCCTATAATTGTTTTAGGCAAAAGGATCCCAGGAAGATATTTTTTATTTGTATGGATTTGATTGATTTCTTCTACTTGATATTCGTTATGACTCCATAGTCTTACTTCATGGCCATTATCTGCTAAAACCATTGCAAGAGCAGTGCCCCAGCTTCCCGCGCCCAAAATTGCTATTTTTTGCTTTTTTTGCCGCATCTAAAACAACACCTTTTATTATTTTCTTTCCCTAGGGAATATTTTAATTGGAGTTCCTTCAAAACCGAAGGCATCTCGAATTCGGTTTACAAGAAAACGTTCATAAGAGAAATGTAATAATTCTGGCTCATTAACAAATACAACAAATGTTGGTGGTTTAACTGAAACTTGTGTCGCGTAATAAATTTTAAGCCGTTTCCCCTTATCAGTTGGTGTCGGATTCATCGCAACTGCATCCATAATGACATCATTCAATACGCTTGTCTCAACCCTCATAGAATGATTTTCACTTGCCGTATTAATCATAGGCAATAATGTATGGATCCTCTTTTTCGTTTTGGCAGATAAGAAAACGATTGGTGCATAATCAAGGAATAAGAAATGATCTCTAATTTTTTGCTCAAATTCTTTCATCGTTTTTTCATCTTTTTCAACAGCATCCCATTTATTCACAACCATTACAACTGCTCGTCCAGCCTCATGTGCATAACCAGCGATTTTTTTATCCTGTTCAATGATTCCCTCTTCAGCATCTAAAACAACTAAGACTACGTCAGAACGCTCCATCGCTTTTAGAGCACGAAGAACACTATATTTTTCAGTACTTTCATATACTTTTCCTTTTTTACGCATTCCAGCTGTATCAATGATGACGTATTTGTCACCATTATAAGTATAAACAGAGTCAATGGCATCTCTAGTTGTGCCAGCTATATTACTTACAATAACACGTTCTTCACCAAGAATGGCGTTCACTAAAGAAGATTTCCCCACATTTGGACGCCCTATTAAGCAAAATTTAATCATATCTGCTTCATATTCTTGATGATTTTTATTAGGAAAATGTTTAACAGCCTCATCTAACAAATCTCCTAGGCCTAATCCATGCGATCCTGAAATAGGTATTGGGTCTCCAAATCCTAATGCATAGAAATCATAGATTTGCTCTCGCATTTCTGGATTATCGATCTTATTAACACCCAAAACAACAGGTTTTTTTGACTTATACAGAATTTTAGCCACTTCTTCATCAGCCGAGGTTACTCCTTCTCTTCCATTCGTCAAAAATAAGATAACATCAGCTTCATCAATTGCAATTTCAGCCTGTTGGCGGATTTGCTCTAAAAACGGCTCGTCTCCAAGATCGATACCGCCTGTATCAATTACATTAAAATCATGTGTTAGCCATTCTCCAGAACTATATATACGGTCGCGAGTTACACCCGGTACATCTTCAACAATAGATACTCTTTCCCCGACTATTCTGTTAAAAATAGTTGACTTACCAACATTTGGACGTCCAACAATAGCAATTATAGGTTTTACCAATTAACTCATCCTTTTTTGTAAAAAATAGTTAAACTTTTCTTATTAGCAAAAGAAACCCTCCACTTTTTAGGAAGGGTCTACTTAGCTTTAAAATACAATAGGCTTAGGTTTCCTTATTTATATTAACAAATGTTCTTTAAGAAGAAAAGCGGAAGCCCCAAAGTGTGAAAAGTCGTTGTCTAAGAGGATCTTTGTTTTTTTTCTTCCATAACTTTAAAATAATTCTCCAAGTAGACCCCAGCATATTCAATACAGCACCATCCTACTATGAGCGAAATGGTTAGGGACCACGTATCTAAATAAGCAAAAGAACCGATCTGATAAGGAAAGTCATATTTATTCAAAATAAAGGAATATAAAATTTCTCCCTGCATCGTTCCACTAATTGTAACTAATAATCTTCCCTTTAATGTTTTTTGCAAAAGAACGGTCAAATATCCAATACAAATACCCATCATCCATTCTTTCTTAAAAATTAGCCAAATAGGATCAAACATTTCAAATAAATGAAAGGTGACATAAGCAATCGAAATAATAAAAGAGGAAATAAAAAAATAAAGTACTGTTTTTATTTTTTTACCATACAAACTTGTATAAGAATAAAAAAGTAAAAATAAACCGCTAAAATTCACATCAAATCTTGAAATATTAAAATGAACGGATGCAAGTATAATAACAATCAGAATCATTGCTGCTATTTTTAAACGGTATGGATTATCCTTTTTTAAAATAAAGGTTAAATAAACCCAAAAAGACCATGAAATCCAATAAAACATCAAACCTTCCATTTGAATACTCCTCCCTCTAAATCCCATTATAGGTAGGCATTATATACTTCATACTTTTTCGTATAATCTTTTCATAATGTCTTATCTTAAAAAGAGGAGGTGTATTTTAAATGGGAAAAGATCGGCAGGAAAAAAAACTAAAAGCAAGCAAAAGGGTTGAATCAGATCGCGATCAAGCACTTCATTACCCTGGAGCAACAAAACTCCAAAGCCCTGAAGAAGCAAGATCATTGAACGATTCTAAATACAGCTAGAAAAGCGAGTCGCCGTTTAGAAGTGGCAATCATTACTCGATAAACAGAAAGGAGGATAATCACCTGGATTATCCTCTTTTTTTAATTTGTCTCATACTGTATTTTGTTGTGTCAATTCCTCGTTGATTTAACCAATGATAGGTATTTCCAGAAATAATCAAAGGAGCTTTTTTAAGTTCTGGAATGTTTCTTGCCCCTAATGCTGCCATTATAAAAATCAACTCTTCGTGAAGTATTTCTATATTATTCTTTAAAGACTCTAATCCTTTTTCTAAAAGATGTTTTAAAAATACTCCCGCCATGCCAACTCCTTCTGCACCAATTGCTATTGATTTGGCAATTTCAAGGCTAGTTTTAATTCCACCCGATCCGATAATTGACATGTTAGAGGAATAATTGGAAGCCTCAAGAATAGAAATGGCAGTAGGTATTCCCCATTCATTGAAAAAGGATAAAGAGTTTTCTCTTCTTTTATTTTCAATTTGAGCAAAATTTGTTCCGCCTACTCCCCCGATATCTATATATCTAACTCCAACTGAGGTAAGAGCTGCTACTGTTTCACCACTCATACCAAAGCCTACCTCTTTAACAATAACAGGAACGTCTATTCCTTTTACAATCTCTTCGATTCTTTTTAATGCTCCGGTAAAATGCCGATCACCTTCCGGCATCGTTAATTCCTGAATAACATTTAAATGAATTTGCAGAGCATTTGCTTCAAGCATTTCAATCGCCATTTTTGCATAATCTATTGTTGCTTCGCTTCCTAAATTTGCAATTATGATACCGTTAGGATTTTCCTTTCGTACCACCTGATAGGTATAACGTTCATTGGAATCTTTAATGGCAGACATCTGTGAACCGACCGCCATCGCAATCCCTGTCTCTTTCGCAACGATTGAAAGATCTTTATTTATTTGATAGGTCCTATCACCGCCGCCACCGGTCATTGCATTGATAAAAATTGGCGAACTTAAAGGAAGTTCGCCAATTGAATAATCTAATCGGATTTCATCCACGTCTATATCGGGTAAGCTTTGGTGTACAAACTGAATATCTTCAAAGGCGGCTGAGCACTTCTTTTCATTTAAGAGTGCATATCTAATATGGTCCCATTTCCGTTCAGATCTAGACACTTATATCACCATTATTTTCCTAAATTCTTTAACATATCCCCAATTACTTCTCCTAATTGGAAACCTTTTGATTCCTCAGGTAGCTCGTAGTCCATGTTCTCTTCTTCATCTTTTTCAAGTAATTCTTTTATACTTAAAGATAAACGTTGGTCCTTCTCATTTACATCAAGTACCTTAATCTTTACCTCTTGGCCCTCTTTTAAGACCTCATGTGGTGTACCAATATGTTTGTGCGCAATTTGAGAAATATGCACAAGACCTTCTACGCCAGGGAATACCTCTATAAATGCCCCGTAGGATACTAACCTTCTAACAACCCCTGTTAAAATACTTCCCTTTGGAGCCTTCTCTGCAAGGTTTGACCATGGTCCAGGTAAGGTTGCCTTTATAGAAAGAGAAATACGTTCATTATCACGGTCAACATTTAATACCTTCACTTGAACCTTTTGTCCCTCTTGGACAACATCTGTTGGTTTGTTTACATGTTCATGTGATAATTGAGAAATATGAACTAAACCATCAATTCCTCCAATATCAACAAACGCACCAAAATCTGTAATTCTTTGAACAATACCTTCAAGGACTTGTCCAGCAACAATTGAATCAAGAAGACTTTGTTTTTTTCTGCCTTTTTCTTGTTCAACAACTGCACGATGAGATAAAATTAACCTATTTTTTTCTTTATCAAGTTCAACGATTTTTAAAGAAAGCGTTAAGCCCTTATAATCAGAAAAATCTTCAACAAAATGTGACTCAACTAAAGAGGCTGGAACAAATCCTCTTACACCGAAATCAACAACAAGGCCACCCTTAACTACATCCTTCACTTCTGCTTCTAATGTTTCACCATTTTTAAAACTTTCTTCTAGCTTTTCCCAAGCTTTTTCAGCATCAACTTTACGTTTCGAAAGAATTAAAGCTTCCTCTTCCACCTTTAAAACAACAAGCTCAAGCTCTTCACCGACATTTACAGCATCTAAAGCTTTTTCAACGTGTAGACTGGAAAGCTCACTTATTGGTATTATCCCCATTAGTTTGCTGTTTTCAATGTCCACTATTACCTGTTTTTCTTCAACCTTTGTAACTTGTCCTTTTACTCTGTCTCCTACATCACAATTCGCCACTTTTATTTGGTTCATTTCTTCCGTCATATGTACTCCTCCTTCATCCATTGACAATAAAAGAATATATAATGAGATGTGGTCCTAACACCTCATACCTAAATCCATAAACTAAAAGAAAATTCAAAAAAAATCTCTTTTTAATAACTTCTTATAAAAGGTCTGTTTTGTCAAGCAGAAACCTATTTATGTTCTTTAATAAGTTTATGAATTTCTGACATAATTAATTCAGTCACTTGCTCAGCAGATGCTCTTGATTTTCTCAATTCTGCCATTTCAATTGGTTTTCCATATACAACCTTAAGCTGATGCAAGCTTTTATATGGCCCAATTATAGCACAAGGGATTACAGCTGCATCCGATCTGGAAGCAAAAAAACCGGCACCAGCTAGTCCCTTACCTAGCTCCCCAGTTTTACTTCTCGTTCCTTCAGGGAACAACCCTAGAACATTGCCCTCTTTTAGTAAATTTAATCCCTTTCGTAATGCTTCCCTATCACTCATTCCTCTTTTAACCGGAAAGGCATTGCACATTCGAACAATCTTACCTAATACTGGCAAAGAAAACAGTTCTTCTTTAGCCATAAAATGTACAACTCTAGGTGCTGTAATTCCGACTACAGGGGGGTCAAAATTGTGTATATGGTTCGTACAAATTAAAACCCCTCCATCCTTAGGAAAGTTCTCCAAGCCAAGCACTTGTATTCTGTACCATGGTTTAAAAATATATTTAACAACAGACCTGGCAAATGAATAAAAAGTCACCCTATTTCAATCCTTTCTTGTACAAGAGCCATTATTTTTTCAACTACTTCGTGGATTGAGAGAGTGGTTGTATCCATCTCGACCGCGTCCTCTGCCTTTTTTAAAGGGGCAACTTCTCTTTCTGAATCGATTTTATCTCTTCTTGCAATTTCTTCTTTTAATTTTTCAAGATCAGAAGGAAACCCTTTTTCCAAATTTTCAGTATGCCGCCTTATTGCCCGTTCTGCCACACTAGCAAGTAAGAAAACTTTTACTTCAGCGTTCGGCAATACATGTGTCCCAATATCTCGTCCATCCATTACAATACCGCCGTGTTTTGCAAATTCTTGTTGTCTTCTCACCATTTCTTTCCGCACTTTTCGTAACTTTGCAACGATTGAAACAGAATTTGTCACTTCCCTGGATCGAATTTCGTTTGTAACGTCCTGACTATCTAAAAATACCAATTGGCCTTGTGCTGATGGAACTAGTTTAATTTCAGTATGTAACAGCATTTCATATACTGCATCTTCATTCTCTAAATGAAGCTTTGTCATTATTGCTTTATATGTTATAGCCCTATACATCGCTCCGGTATCAATATAAATATAGGACAATTTCTCTGCTACAATTTTAGCCACAGTGCTTTTACCAGCTGCAGCAGGGCCATCAATTGCAATTGAAAACTTCTTTTCCATATTTCCTCCTAGGACTTTAAAATCAAAAAGCAAGGTAATCTCTCGTTAATTTTATCATAAAAATTGCCTCCCTTTAAAAAGAAAAGCAAATGTTTGGTATAAATATAAACAAACCCTGATTATTCGTTTCTGCCTATGGTCTCCAATATTTCTGTATAGGTATTTTTATTTACACCCTCATATTTTGTTATTTGTTTTAGCTGCGGAAAAGCATCTAATCCGTGAAATAAAATTTGGGACAAAAGAAGAAAGATAAATTGAATAAGGGCAGCCTTTATTAAAATTCTTTCAATTGTTTTCATCATCATCACTCCAAAAAATACATCATTTTATTATTAGAGTGAATGATTAAATTTATTCTAGTTTCTAAATCCCTTTTTTCCTATTCTCTAATTGACGGTCAAAGCAAAAACGCAAAAGTAACTGTCTTTCCTGAGGAGAACTTTCTATAAATTGTAATGAAACCTTATTTCGTGTTTCATTAAATTCAATGATTCTAGCAATTTTCCCTTTTAGTTTCATATAATTATATTCACCATTTTGGACAACTAGGACTAACCAAATTTGAACATTCATTCCCTGTATGAAACCTATTTCCTTTGTGACTAGGAAAGATACACCACCTGCACTTACATCATCTGTAATAGCAGTAAAAGGTACAAATTCATTGTCAAAAGGGTGTAAAGCAATATCAATGGCAGTTTCAATTCGGACAAATTGCCTACGTTGAATTTTAACTAGCTTATCATCACCAGGATATGAAAGAATTAGCATTGGGATATTATTTTTAATTCTTCCTTTAATTTCTCCATCAAACACATATACAGATGTCCCATCATTCCCGACAAATGTTGCTTTCAATTGTGTCCCATCTAATAGAAAAACAGTACGATTGGTATCTAAACTTAGTGGATAATCTATATAAAATTCATTAGCTTTACGATCCACAAGTCTACATTTGTATTTCTCCAGTTGTTTTGAATTTTTTAGTTCAAGCGTAATAATATCTCCGATCTGGATCATTGCTGTTCACACTTCCTTTACCTCCCAATCTATTCTTATTATTACATTTAATAAAAAAAAGGAAAAGCACATATTGCTTTTCCTATAAAACTGTTTCGGTATTTTTTAATTTTTGAACATCTTCTTCCATTCCGTTTTTTGCATTTATAAATATTCTGTATGTGTCTTCCCCAATTGTTCCAAGAAACTCATAACAAAACACTTCTTGGTTTAAATTATTTAAAAATATGGCCTCACGTTCTTCCATGATCTTTAAATGTGGATTAATTTTGGCTTTGGCCTGATCTTTCGTAATGGCTGGAACAGGTAATTTTCTAAAATGATGTATTTTCATATATTCTTCAGCTGAAAAACCTATAATTTCACCATTATCTAAAGCTACTTTTACCTTAATGGCTTCTGGATATATTCGAATATTATCCACCTTAGTAACAAAATCGAAAACACCTATGCTATCATATTGAGCACTCTCATATAAATCCATGTTCTTAAAACCCGCATTTTGTAAAAAAACGGCTGCTTTAGTATTTGCATCATTTAAACTAATTTTTTGGGAAGCTACTGACCTAGAATGAATAAACCAGATAGGATAGCCACCCTTTTTAGTGATATCCATGTTTGCTTCATGATTGGTTTTTGTATCCCTGAATGAAATACTATAAAAACCATAATCAGATCCTTTGCCATTTTCAGTTACTTTTTCTAAAACATTTCCATCTATATTCATATATTTTTTTGCAATTCGGACAGCTGATTTACTTGAAATTCGTTTCCCCTTAACGTTTTTAAAATTTTCATCCTTCTGTTTAATATTCATATTGGTCGGTCCAAAAAATGATTGATCATAGCTTGATACTGTTTTCTCAACTGTTTTAAATCCATCAATAATCGTGTTATCGGATGTTTCTTTTCCTGATGCTAGAGCCATCTCTACATCCATCCAACGCAGATTATTTTTTAGAACCATATGCTGAACATTCTGAAGTTCATTTTTAATATCACCTGACTGCTTATATAGAACATTTAATGTTTTGTATTCCTTGTCTGTTAAAGGCTCCTTATCCAAATTCCGAACTGCTGTCCGATAGCTAAAGTTACCTATATTTGAAAGAAAATCTTCTGTTTTATTGAAAGGCAACAATGTTAGCGGTAGTTGTCCTACATCACTATGTGCCTGGGAGGAAATTCTCCAAACTTCGGTTAATGCCGGAGATTGTGATTGCCTAGAATTCATTGCAAGCGTAGCTCCAATCTTGTCATGTAATGCACTAATTTGGTAAGACAAATCATGGAAAGCACGCTGATAATTATTCTCGGCATTTAAAAGAATTGCATTTTTTTCTCGATGTTCTTGATAACCCCAGTAGGCCGTTCCTGCAATTACAATGGATAGCCCCGCAATAAATATCCCTCTTAGCAATGGTTTCACCTCTTTATTTACAAAAAATATGTTTTCCAATCTGTTTAATTTGTGGTCTTGACCAAATCCATGGGCTTGTAGCTGTAGCTGGATTAAAGTAATATAAAGCGTTCCCTGAAGGATCCCAACCATTCATTGCATCCAAGACAGCTTTTTTTGCAGTTGTATTTGGTGTTAACCAAATTTGACCATCAGCAACAGCAGTAAAGGCACCTGGCTGAAAAATCACACCTGAAATAGAGTGTGGAAATAATGGACTTTGGAGTCGGTTTAATATCACAGCTGCCACCGCTACTTGTCCAATAAACGGTTCTCCTCTTGATTCTCCATAAACTGCATTAGATATTAATTGAATATCATTTTGGGAAAATCCATTTGGAATATTGGTAGCCTTTGGCATACTTGCCTGGTTATTTGCATTTGACCCACCTGCACCAGTGGCAGCTGTATTTTGTCTATTATCTGTTTTATAGTTCCGAGTTGCATTTAATAGTTTTGTTTTCGTTGTCCCTCCAGCTAACCCATCAACAGGTAATCCAAATTGGTATTGAAAATTTCGCAATGCCCAATACGTACTCCAACCAAATACTCCATTAATATTTCCATGATAGTACCCAAGAAATTTAAGTCTTGACTGGAGTTCATTCACATCTTGACCAACAGCTCCTTTCTGAATAACTTGATTGGAAAAAGCATATGCCTTTTGATTTTCCAATAGCGACAAAGTCAGCAAGAGACAAAGAGAAAGTAATATGACAGATTTGCTTAGTATTTTTTTTATATTCATGAAACAAAAAACCCCCAAAAGTAAAACTTTTTAACATACCCCTATTTTTTGTGTAAATGGAATTTTTATTCAAAAAAGAAAAACCTTAAAGGGAAAAATTAAACCCTCCATATCATAAATGGAGGGTTTGATTGTTAACTGAAATTTGGTTTTTATAATGATTAGCACTTAAAATCTTTGCTTTTTTCACTTTTCTTAATCCTAACCACCAAAGAAAAATCATAAAAGGAAAAATGACATAAAGCCAATGCTCTTGCGATAATAAAACGTAGTCGTAAAATCCATGAAGGAAAACTGGAATGAATAAAGATAAACTAATCCATGTAAATTTCTTTCCCTCCGTAAATTTTGCTTTTCCTATATAATATCCCATAATTACCCCGAACATGGAATGACTTGAAACAGGAAGAAATGCACGAGAAAAAGCATGATCTACTCCATTTGCTATTAAATAATAGATATTTTCCGCAGTAGCAAATCCAAGAGAAACAGATGCCCCATACACAATTCCATCAAACGGCTCGTCAAATGCTACGTGTTTATAGATTGCATAAAAAAGGATTGACCACTTGAAAAATTCCTCTAGGAAGCTTGAAGTCACAAAAGCATCGAACCATTTAGATTGAATGAAATGTTCAACATCTAATACGTGATGTATAAACATTATAGGTATAACAAGCAGAGCACCAAGCATAAAGGTTTTCGTAACAACAGAAATTGGCTCAGAGTCAAATTCATCTTTTAAATAAAAATAACTAAGTAAAGCCAGACCCGGTGCAATTCCTGCTGACAAAATACCTAACATGCTTAGATCCTCTTTTCGATTCATTTTTTTCTAAATCTAACATGGAATGAGGAGAAAGAAAATTAAAAATTAATTTGATCCAATCCACTTGCGAGGGAAACGGCTAATTTAATCCTTGCTTTTTTTGAATCATTATCACTCCCAAGTATTACCCCTTTATTATAAAGGTCAAATGCACTTCCTTTATAATCATAGGTTGTATATACCGCTCCTTCTTCAGCACTCGTAGTGATAACTAATTTTATTCCTTCTTTTACAGCCATTTCGATTTCTTCCATCATATCAGGTGCCACTTGACCACGGCCAACCCCTTCAAGTACAATTCCTTTCACAGAACATTCCCTGGCAGCTTTAATAAACTTCCCATCCGCACCAATATAACATTTAATAATTTCCACCTTAGGAATAGGAAATTTGATTTCAAAATACTCCCTTTTAATTGGTTTCTGAAAAACATGTACCTCATCGTTATCAATAATGCCTAGATACCCGAAACCAAATGCATTAAATCCCTGTATATTGGAGGCGTGTTCCTTTTTCACATATCTTGCCGCAAAAATTCTTTCATTAAAAACAACAACTGTTCCAGCTCCATATAAATCCTTTGAGCAGGCTGAGTAGATGGCATGACGTAAGTTTATATAGACATCACTCCCCATATCCTCTGGAGAGCGCTGTGAGCCTGTTACGACAACAGGCCGATTATCTTTAATGGTTAGATCCAAAAAATAAGAGGTTTCTTCAAGGGTATCAGTTCCATGGGTAACGACAATTCCTGAAACATTTGAATCCTTGAAATACATGTCAATTTTCTCTTTTAATATAACTAAATCTTCAAAGGTAATATGGATACTAGCTTTTTGAAGGACTGAATCTACTACTACCTCAATATCCTCAGGTAAATTACACATAGAAGCTAATTCTTCACCTGTAAGCGCACCTGCCACTAATTTCCCAGACTCTTTATTGGGTCTGCTCGCAATGGTTCCGCCTGTTGTTAATAATATTACCTTTTTCATCTCTATCACCCAGCCGTTATAAAATAAAATACTAACTAAAAGCTTTCTCCAAGTTCTTCCCGTTTTAAAATATCCCTTGCAATTTGGATACCATGAAATCTACCATTTTCAATAAATATTTCATTGGCATTATTTCCTGCTGCAATGACGCCAGCAATATATATTCCTTTCATATTTGTTTCCATTGTTTCTTCTAGATAAATCGGCTTCCCTGTTTCATCGTCTATTTGAATTCCCATCGTTTTTAAAAATTGGTGTTCAGGATGATATCCTGTCATTGCAAAAACAAAATCATTTTTAATTTCTTTTTGTTCATTATTTTTTACGTATACTACTTTTTCATCTGTTATTTCTTTAACAGTTGATTCAAATTCCATTAAAATGGTTCCGTTTCTTACTAATGACTCAAATTCTGGTAAAATCCATGGCTTAATACTAGTAGAATACCCACTGCCCCGATACAATACCGTTACCCTTGCTCCTGCCTTAACAAGCTCAATTGCTGCGTCCACACTGGAATTTTTGCCGCCAATTACACATACATCTTTATCAAAGTATGGATGTGCCTCTTTAAAATAATGAGAAACCTTTGATAAATCCTCTCCAGGTACATTCATATAATTTGGATTATCGTAATAACCAGTTGCGATAACAACATATTTGGCTTTATATCTTCCTTTACTCGTTTCAATTTGAAAGAAATTCTTTTCTTTTTCTACGCTCATTACCTTTTCAAAAGCATTTATTCTTATTCCTTTTCTTTTGACCACTTCTCGATAATATGAAAGAGCTTGATTTCGTTTAGGTTTATAATTTTCCGTAATAAACGGGACTTCGCCAATTTCTAACTTTTCACTAGTACTAAAAAAGGTTTGATGGGTTGGATAGTTGTAAATTGCATTTACAATATTCCCTTTTTCAATAATAAGAGGATTTTTCCCTATCTCTTGTAAAGCAATCGCAGCCGATAGTCCACAAGGTCCTCCACCAACAATAATGACATCTTCCATTTTCATGGTGCTACACCCCTAATAAAAAAATCTCCTACCGTTACAATGATAGGAGATTTTCTAACGCGTTTCAATGTTTAAAGCTTAGCAAAAGTGTTCGATTAAATCCAGCCTCTGAAGCGACTTGCTTCAGCCATTTTTCTAACACCGATCATATAGGCTGCAAGACGCATATCTACTCGGCGAGTTTGGGCAGTATCATAAATACTATTAAATGATTTGACCATTACTTTCTCGAGTTTTTCCTCTACTTCCTCTTCAGTCCAATAGTAGCCTTGGTTATTTTGTACCCATTCAAAGTATGAGACTGTAACCCCACCAGCAGAAGCCAACACATCGGGAACTAATAAAATACCTCGTTCAGTTAAAATTTCAGTTGCCTCTAAAGTTGTTGGACCATTTGCTGCTTCAACTACGATACCTGCCCGAATATTATGAGCATTTTCTTCTGTAATCTGGTTTTCAATTGCAGCAGGAACTAAAATATCACAATCTAATTCAAGTAGTTCTTTATTGGTAATTGTATTATTAAATAATTTCGTAACAGTTCCAAAGCTATCCCGTCTATCTAGAAGGTAATCAATATCAAGTCCTTCAGGATCATATAGTGCGCCATAGGCATCTGAAATCCCAACCACTTTTGCTTTAGCATCATGCATAAATTTTGATAAATAGCTGCCGGCATTTCCGAATCCTTGGACAACAACCCTTGCCCCTTCTAATTGAATTCCTCTTTTTGCAGCGGCCTCACGAATGCAAATTGTTACCCCTTTTGCAGTTGCTGATTCACGACCATGTGAACCGCCTAAAACAAGTGGTTTTCCAGTAATAAAACCAGGTGAATTAAATTCATCAATTCGACTATATTCATCCATCATCCACGCCATTATCTGGGAATTAGTAAAGACATCTGGCGCTGGAATGTCCTTGGTTGGACCAACGATTTGGCTTATAGCACGTACATAGCCACGACTTAACCTTTCAAGTTCACGGAAAGACATATCGCGTGGATCACACACGATACCACCTTTACCTCCACCATAAGGTAGATCAACGATACCGCATTTTAAGCTCATCCATATAGAAAGTGCTTTTACTTCTGTCTCTGTCACACCTGGATGGAACCGAATGCCGCCTTTTGTTGGACCGACTGCGTCGTTATGCTGTGCACGGTAGCCTGTAAAAATTTTAATGGAACCATCATCCATTCTAACTGGTATTTTAACAGTCAAAAGGCGTAACGGCTCTTTTAATAGCTCATATACTTCTTCAGGATAACCAAGCTTCTGCAAAGCCTTATGAATAACAGTCTGTGTAGATTTTAACACGTCATGTTTTCCCTCTTGAATAGTCTTCTCATTACTTTTCTCGGCTACCATTTGTAAACCTCCTAGAATATTGCTTTTACGAATGTTGTCCGCTTTCATGACTTAGTATACATGTTTGATTAATTTAATCAAGATAAAAAATGGATTTTTCTTTCATTTCGACATAAAAAATGTAAGCGTTACCAACAACACTTCCATTGATTTTATATTTTATTTATCCCACCATATGTAATGAATAAGGCGGTAAACCATTCATTTAGAGATTACAGGTTTACCGTCTTATAAATTAAATTTGTTGAAAATTTTTTTATTTAAAATAATGGAGGAGGGTTTCTACAGCATTATTTTCCATTATTATTTTCCCATATTCCGCCAAAAAATACGAACTTATAATGGATGCTTCACCATACTCTGATAAAATAGATGCCGTCTTCTCAATATTTGGTGTATCTAAATCATTCAAAAGTAAGTAATAGCGGTTATTCATTGAAAATAAACTTCCGCCAAGAATGTTTACTAACAATAACCTTTTTGAAAGATCAATCACATCATCGAAACATTCAAATTCATACAAAAGACTTTCACTGCCTTCAACCCTTACCTGCATTTCGATAAAACCATCATACAGTAATTCTTCCTCATCAGTAACTTCATCTACAGTGATGATCATAATCATCCCTTGTGCTTGTAGGGAAAAGACTTCGACTGCAACAGATCCTTGGATATCAACATCAAACTCCTCACTTGCTTCTTCGAGCATGTCATGAAAAAGCTGATGCCATTTAAGTGAATCCTTCCAAATATCCTCTTTTGAGAGTCCCCTTTCAAATAAGTCATCAGAGGTTAAAAAAATTTTAATTTTATTGGTTGTTAAGCGTTCTAAGCGCATACCTTTTCCCCCTGCCGTGACGTAACTCTTATTTTAGTGTATGTCAAGGCTGTTTGTTGGTGAATGTCTAAAATCACCTATACAAAAAACATAAACAGGATAAATTCCATTATTCGAACATTCGAATATTCATACAACTTTATTTAGAAAATTTTAAGACAATAGCAATTCCAATTTGAGGAATTTTAGCCTTGTTTTAATGTGATTAAATGACATTCTGCTGGTGCGCCAAGTCGTAATGGGAGGGCTGTTGTCCCATATCCATTACTTATTAAAACAGTAGTATTAATGAGTCTTTTTACCTTCCCTCGTTCATATGGACTATATCCAAATAGGTGAATTTGTCCACCATGAGTATGCCCTGAAAGAACCAATTGAACTTTATGTTCTGGCAAAATTTTCTCTGTTATTTGTGGATAATGGCTAGCTACTATTTTAAAACTTTCATTGTCAGCATCATAAAGTGCTATATCTAGCCGATCACGTTTTTGATTAAGATCATCCACACCAAGTAAACAAATTTTTTCTCCCATTTCAGATTCAAATGTAACGGCTGTGTTATCCAGAACTTTTATACCCATTTCCCAAAACAATGCATCAAGTTCGTGGTAATCCGTTTCATAATCATTATTTCCCCAAACAAAATAAACCGGCCCCAGCTTTTTTAGTTTTTGAAGATTTTCTCTTACCCTATTCATGGGAACTCCTTTTTCTGTTAGGTCACCACCAATTATAACAAGATCAGCTTTACCAATCATTTCATTAGTAATTTTGTTTGAAATAGAACGGCGATGAATATCAGAAATGAAAAAAATTGAAATTTGTTTAAAAGAATCCGGAAATTCAGAAAAGAGTAATTCCTGTATTGATACTCTGTTCAAAAATGCTTCCCAAACCATTCTATATAATATAATTCCAACCAAAAGAAGAAATAATAACATTATCCAAATCATATTCTAAATTCCCTCCATCAGTCTTAAAGGCCTATGGAAATCATATCATAAAATAAACAATCAATAAAAAAGAACACATCAAACATGTACACTAAAATAAGTGATTAATGCCTAATTCTATAAACACCTTTTTTATTCATTCACAAAAAAGAATGGCAAGAAATGTATAAATAATCAAATACATTTCCTGCCATATCTTTTTTAAACTAGTTTTTAAATTAATCCTACTATTCAAAAATAAAGAGGACTATTTTACATGATCTAGATTAAACTTCTTTAATACTTAAAATACGAAAACCATGTTCCTCCAATTTTTTCGTAAAACGATCAATATTGTCTTTCTTTTCAATTTTCATAACAATCCTGCGAACAAGTTTATCCGTTTCATCAAATGTCACTAATGAAATGAAATGTTCTTGAAAATGATGAGCAATTTCAGACAGACGAGCAATACGCCCTTCCGTTTCTACAGACGTAAAGGCAATCCTCACACCTGGACGGTTTACTCCAAAAGCACTTTGGAATTGTTCCAATACATCTGAACGAGTAACAGCCCCAAGGAAATTACGTTCGTTATCAACCACGGCCAACAAAGGGAAATCTTTTAATTCAAGCAAAGTTTTTTCAAAAATTTCTTCCCCCTCAAGATATTTATCTTGATAAGTGGCAATTTCTTCAACAAAAGTTGAATCTAGGAAATCATTTTTTTCCTTATTAGAGTGAAAATAATTCTCTAAAATACGAAACCTTGTAATAATTCCAACATACTTTTCTCCATCAAGGATAGGCAATCCATCAATTTGATGTTTTTCTAATTTATCCAAAGCAATCTTAACTGTTTCACCTTTTTGAACTGTAAAACTATTATGTTTCGGAATCATAATACTTTTAACAAACATTTCTCTCACCTCAAGGTAATAAATCATACTTTCATAAATATATTCAACATATAATCAGAAATCCCTTTTCTCGATAAAGATTTTTGTCATGAATATTTAAAATTTTCATATTATTAAATGATGTTAATGAAAGGGAGGACTTCCATGAACACACATCATAAAACGTATAATCCCTATGTCAGCCCCTTTGATCCTTGTCCACCAATACAAGTCAAGACATACTCTACTCCCCCACATCTATATATGGGATATCAACCACCAAACCTTCAACAATTCACTCCATCTGAGGCATTAAGGGCCGGGACAATCTGGAAAGCATTTTACGATCCATATTACAACACCTTAGAAATGGCAAAGGAGGGCATTCAAACATGAATCAAGTTCCAACAGAATACTATCAAGTATTAGAACAATTACAGATGGTTGATTTCGTGTTAGTTGACCTTACGCTGTACTTAGATACCCATCCAGATGACCTTGAAGCCATAAAGCAGTTTAATCACTATACAAAGGAAAGAAAACAATTAAAGAAGGCATTTGAAAGTCAATTTGGGCCATTATTGCAATATGGCAACAGTTATTCCGCGTACCCATGGAACTGGGCAGACTGCCCTTGGCCTTGGCAGCTGTAGAAAACAGGGAGGAATAGGTGATGTGGATATACGAAAAAAAATTACAATACCCAGTTCGCGTTGGAAAATGTAATCCGGCATTAGCAAAATATTTAATTGAACAGTATGGAGGTGCGGATGGTGAGCTTGCAGCGGCTCTCCGATACTTAAACCAGCGATATACACTTCCGAATAAGGTAATTGGTCTCCTTACGGATATTGGAACGGAGGAATTCGCCCATCTTGAAATAATTGCAACAATGGTCTATAAATTAACAAAAGATGCAACCCCAGAGCAATTAAAAGAAGCAGGACTTGGGGACCACTACGCAAATCATGGTCAAGGCATTTTTTATCATAATGCATCAGGTGTTCCTTGGACAGCTGCCTATATCGCTGCTAAAGGGGATCCTATTGCAGACTTATATGAGGATATAGCTGCGGAGGAAAAAGCAAGAGCTACCTATCAAAACTTAATAAATTTAAGTGATGATCCAGATATAAATGATACTCTTCGTTTTTTACGAGAACGTGAAATCATTCATGCACAGCGTTTCCGTGAAGCGGTTGAATTATTAAAGGAGGATCGTGATCAAAAGAAAGTATTTTAGAGAAATAAGAAGCAGCCATGGCTGCTTCTTATTTCTTTTCATGATATAGATTTATGTCATATTTATTTTTCATCATTTCAAAAACAAGATGCCGATTTGCCCAATCTTCTTCCTTCTTCCATAAATCCTTGCTACGATCAACAATTTCACATCTTAATTCGTGATATTCTTTTTCTTTCTTTTCTCTTTGCTTCCTTAATACATCCATATATCCATACATTCCTACTGTAAGCGCTAATAAGTAAAGATTAAGTGAATGCCGAACGAACGCTGAGAACATCGCTGCAAAAGAATAAGAATCTGGCTTTATCACAGTGTAGTACAAATAGGCAAAAAACAAGGCTATTTCTGACAACGTCGCCATAATAAACAAATTATGTCTTTTCTTTAATTTATCAAACTTTACTTTCCTTTTCCGAACATTCTCAAGCATTTGTTTTGTTGCTTGATCAGTGTTTTCTAGTAAAAGAATTGGAGAATCCATTATATCACCCTCCCTTTCTCTTACATACATATGAACTTGTCCTAGGAATTATGTTTCAAATATTTATTTTTTAATAGGAATCTTTAAAACTTGTCCTGTTTGAATACCTTCGTTTTGAATATGATTCGCTTGTTTTATTATGTCAATTCCTTCATCAGACCCATAATACTCCATTGAAATTCGATAAAGGGTTTCTTGTGGTTTGACTGTATGATAAATAATTTTGTATGAATCCTGCTTTTTGGTAGGGGCGGGAGTCGTTTGTCCACTACCATTTTTAGTTGATTGCTGAACATTTGGTTTATTCGCAGATGAAGCAGTAGGAGTTGTTAAAGCGGATGTATTTTGACCGCTTTCTGCATTATTTTGTGTATCTTTACTTTTCCCCTCATCCCCATTATTGGTAACTGTTTTATCAGATGAACTCTGATTTGCTTTATCAGAATTTAATTTTTTTATTTGTTTGGTTTCCTTTGCCGGTTTTTCAAAATTAATTGTTTCAAATCCTTGTGTAGAAACGGATGCCTTTTCCGCCTTATTAAGTTTTTTTCCATCTAGGTAAGAGTAAATGCTGTAAATTGTAATTGGCATTAGAATAAAAAATAAAACTAAAATACGGATGATTGGATACTTCATCTTCCATTTCGTTTTCTTTTTCTTATACCGATGCATGTCACTTCTAGGAGGTAAACTTGAGCTTGTTGTATCATCTAAAGGATTTTCATTAATTTTTTCAATTCTTTGTCTTAATCTTTCGGCTTGATCTCTGTATGGATCCTCTTTACTCATTAAACAACCCTTCCTCCTCATTTTCATTCTTGCTATTTTTCCACTTTATATAAATTCCCAATAGAAAATCAATTGTAAAATGCATAGCAATCGTAACTGCTAAGTTATTTGTCCACGAGAAGATTACACCAATAAAAAAACTTAATAAAATGATATTTAAAAATAGAAACCAATTAAATAAGTAGCGATAATGAATAACCGCAAACACAATACTAGCAAAAATCAACCCAAATTTCATTTGTATAACTCCACGGAACAGCAATTCTTCACTACATGATACGATAAAAGCAATCCAGGCAATGTAAAAAATATGTTTATTTTTAAAGATTCTTTCATTTAATCCTCCATCGTAGTAATAAGAAGGGGGTAAGAGTCTCATTAAGAGTAAATCTATCATAACAACAATAAGTCCAGCAGTCACACCAATCGTGATAACTTGCCAATTATCCCACTTAAAAAACTCTAAAAATGAAAATCCATGAAAAAATAGAAGCCCAAAACCTAGCGACAAAACGAATAGTAATGCCTGCGTCGCATAAAGGTGAAAGAGCAATTCCGAATCAGTCAATTGCTCAATGATCTCTGTATATTTATTTTTCATACTTCTAAACCACTAATTAGAAGTTTAGATAAATAATCCTTCCATTCTTCTAATGTCTCTCTTTCTTGAATAGATTCATCATGGGCCAAATAGTTGTTTAAGTCCACTCCGCAAACATCACAGCAAGCAGGAATATTCCTTTTAATTGGTTCATCAAAATAATCAAGTATATAGTCCCGTCTACAACCATTTAAATCAATCCATTTTTTCATTTTAAATATATTAGCTCTTTTAACTTCTAGTCTTTTATTGATATACTCGTTTACTAAATCATGCATTTTCTCGACATCCATATTTTCAATTCTTATTAACGTTTTCATTATATCCTCAATTATTCGCCATTGAATTTCTGAAAATCCTCCAATTGTTCTTAAATCGTTATTAGAGTAAAATAATTCGATTTTGCCATGATTATTATTCTTTAGCCAACTAAAAAACCAATCGACTTGCTCTTTACTGGGCATTTCTCCCTCTGCCAGCTGTAATGGCAACTCCACGTCCCCTTCTGAATATAAAAGTATTGCAATGCTTGGTAACCCATCTCTACCAGCTCTTCCAATTTCCTGAAGGTAAGATTCTATTTGCATAGGCATATGATAATGAATAATAAAGCGAACATTGTTTTTATTGATCCCCATCCCAAAGGCACTCGTTGCACAAATCACATCAAGCTGCCCATGAATGAATTGCTGCTGTATTAACACTCTTTGCTCTTGATCAAGCCCTGCATGATAGGCCATTGTCTTTCCAATCCCTCTTTTCCTAAGTTGAGAGGCTATTTCTTCGGCAATTTTTTTACTTGAAAAATAAATGATGCCTGGTTTTCGAAGTGAAAAGACAAGTTCAAATAATCGGTTTTGTTTTGTTTGATAGTCCATTTGTTTTTCAATATATAGGGAAATATTTGGCCGATCAATGCTTGTTTCTACTTTGTTTACTTCTTTTAAATGAAGAAAGCGGGTAATATCTTCTCGAACCTTTCGTGAAGCAGTTGCAGTTTGAGCCAATGTTAAAGGATTACCGAATTGTTGACGAATTTCACCAAGCTTTAAATAATCCGGTCTAAAATCATAACCCCATTGTGAAATACAGTGTGCCTCATCTACAACAAATAGAGAAATAGATAATTCATGAAGCCTATTCATAACATAAGGAACATTTAACATTTCTGGGGATATAAAAATAAATTTATATCTTTCAATATTTTGAAGAACACTACGCTTTGCTACTGGGTTTAAAAATGAATTTAGGGCAATAACACGTTTTTCACCCATCCTCATCATTTGCTCAACTTGGTCCTGCATTAGAGATAATAAAGGCGATACAATTAAAACTGTTCCATCTAAAACATATCCAGGTAACTGATAACATAGCGATTTCCCTGTTCCAGTTGGAAGTATTGCTAAAGTATGACGACCAGAGAGAATAGAAGAAATAACCTCTTTTTGCCCAGTTTTAAAGGTTTGAAAACCAAAGTATTTTTTTAATATGCCTTCTAGTTTCATTGTTTTACACCGCCAAACTTTGCCAAAACTAAACGAATTTCAAAATAATTGGCTGTATCAATATGTTTTTTTATTAACTTTAATTGTTTAGTCTCAGTCCTATTGGCCACGGCAATAATCTTTTTTTGGATGCCCTTATCAATAAAGGAATCAATTGAGAATCCATCAATATTTAGGGCAATTTCTACAATATGGTCTTCAATTGTGCTTGTTTTAAGGCCCCTAGTCTTTGCAATTTCCTGAATTGAAAGGCCCTTTCGAACATATTCGTAAGTTATTTTTGAAGAATGTGTAAGAGGATTACTTTCCTTTATATCTAAAATAATAGAGGATAGTAATTTATATTGAATAGGATTTGCCCTTACATGTTGAATCAAAAAGTGAATTATATTTTGAAATTCAATATAGTACTTTGTTGTTTCTATTTTTAGTTTTTCAGCTACCTGTAAGGGAGTTAACCCTATTTGGCAATACCCCGTTAATCTAAAGATAAAAACAGCCGGATTGATATTTTGAGCTGATTCAAAACAATCCATAAGTTCCGAATGCAATATTTTCCCTAACGAGTTCTTTTGCCAGCTATTTTCTTTTAAAAATAACTTAAGCCATCTGTGTACTTGTTTATTTTTTTGAATAGGGATATAGTGTGCTTCCTTGAAATTAAAATTTGAGATTACCTGAACAAGCAATGAAAATCTTTCCCAAAATAATAAACTTTCTGAATGATATTTCCATCCATCTAAATGTTTTGGAAATGGCTGTTTCTCTAAACTTGCTGTTAGTACTTGTTCACCAACACTTGTTACCAAAAATTGTTGGTCTCCATTTGGAACAATCCAATGATTACCCAAAAATTTTTGTATCTTTGTCTCCAGTACTTCACGAGATATGGATTCGAAGCATCGAAAAAAGTGCGTAAGTTTATATAAATGTGCATCTTGGATTGTTTGAGAAGATTTCTTACCTTTTAAAAGGTGGTAAATGGAATATATGGTTCTTTCGCCATTTAATTGTTTTAAACAATATAGAATAATGATTTCAATATAGGGCAATCCAAACCACCCTCCTTTTAAGCAATATCGTTAAATTCAATTTTATTTATTATATTTTAGCATGAAATAGACATTAAGGCTGTTGAAATTTGTTAGTTATTGTTGAAGGTGGTAACGAATCCAACTGTGTTATATATTTTTCTATTGAAATGTAATCGAATCAGTTTTACAATAGGAATGAGAAGTTTCCATAATAATAAGTGGAAATAAGTAAGAATCATATCGTTTATTAATGGGAGGGTTTTTTCATGGCAAAATACACAATCGTTGACAAAGAAACTTGCATTGCTTGCGGAGCTTGTGGTGCAGCAGCACCAGATATTTATGATTACGATGATGAAGGCTTAGCATTTGTAACTCTTGACGATAACGAAGGTATCGTTGAAATTCCAGATGTGTTAATCGATGACATGATGGATGCTTTTGAAGGATGTCCAACTGATTCGATTAAAGTTGCTGACGAACCATTTGATGGTAATCCAACTAAATTCGAATAATATTTTCTGAAAAAATATAGTTAGGCCACTCCCTTCTCCTTTTCAGGAGAGGGGATCTTTTTTCCTAAGCGGCAAAAAAGAGGCTGGGACATAACTAGCTTCAAATAGTAAGAAAGGTGAATTTGAGCGTACTCAAATTCACCTTTCTCTATTTTGGGGTGTTAATTCTTCTATTACCTTAGTTGTTGGCAGTGAATTTTCTTAAATTCACTGCC
>JAUZPL010000080.1 GCA_030705955.1 Bacillota bacterium
GCCAGCGTTCGTCCTGAGCCAGGATCAAACTCTCCGAAGAATTTGAGTTAGCTCAAAAATGTTACGTTGGCTAGTGTTGTAAACAACACTATTAATTGTTTGTTTTACGCTTTTGTTTGTTTAGTTTTCAAAGAGCAATTTTTTATCGCTCACAAGCGACCTTATTAATATATCATTTTATTTTTTTTGTGTCAACAACTTTTTAATTTCTTTTTTGTTGACGACTTTTAATATATTACAGCAATCTAATTAGTTAGTCAATCTTTTTTTATAAAAAACTTGGCCAGTGCCAATCATTAGCCAGGCGATTGCCTAGTTGTCCTTATACTTTCTTATTAGCTAAAAAATTAACCACTGTATTAAACAGCGGCATTTTTTTACTAAATGATCCATTTTTGAATAGCAACTAAAGCAAACATTCCGGGTATCCCTAGAAAACCTGATACTGCAGATGTTGCAAAATTTATTGGCACATGAATACCATATTGGTTCCCTGCTACATTTAAAAAAAACAGGAATAATGACCCTATTAATAATTTTATAATGGCTTGGCCAACAAATCTAATCGGTTTAAACGGGGCACCTGAAAACAACAGTAATAAAATAAGTCCGCCTAATATTGAAATGATAACAACCGGATTCAAAATAGCTTTCCTCCTCCTATTTCACTGTACTATTAATTTTATGTACAAGTTTAGAAAAAAGACCTAGGAGGAGGATGAGTAAGTTTTAGTACTTTCTTAAAGTAATGTTTCTTTGCTTTGCTTCCTTTAGCATTAAGAAGTATTTAGCTTCTGCTAGCTTTGTTTGACATATAACCTCTTCAGAAGGATCAAAACTTTTATCTAAAAGAAATGTTTGTTGTTGCCAGTCTTGTTTAAATTCATTTAAATTGTTTAAAAGTTTTTCATCAAATTCTTTACGTAGTTTTCCCTTTTGCCGAAAAAACATAGTTATTCCTCCGGTACCATTATATTTCTCTTCGTCCTTCTAATGCTTTAGATAACGTAACTTCATCTGCATACTCTAAATCCCCACCAACTGGTAATCCATGGGCTATTCTTGTAATCCTAATTCCTGTTGGCTTTAACAAACGAGATATATACATGGCTGTTGCTTCCCCTTCAATATTAGGGTTTGTTGCTAAAATTACTTCTTGCACCGTTTCATCCTGCAGTCTTTTTAGTAGATCTGGAATTTTAATATCTTCCGGGCCAATTCCATCCATTGGTGAAATGGCACCGTGAAGAACATGATATTGTCCGTTGTATTCCTTCATTTTTTCCATTGCAATAACATCCTTAGGGTCTTGAACAACACAAATAATACTCTTATTTCTTCGTACGTCTTCACAAATATAACACGGGTCTTGGTCGGTTATATGACCACAAACAGAACAGTATGTTAAATTTCTCTTTGCATCGACCAGTGCTTTTGCAAAATCTAATACAGTATCTTCCTTCATACTTAAGACAAAAAAAGCCAGACGAGCGGCCGTTTTTGGGCCGATACCTGGCAACTTCATAAAGCTGTCAATCAGCTTTGATATAGGTTCAGGATAATGCATAATCACTTATTCCTTTCTTAAAAAGGAAGATTCATTCCTTTTGTAAATTGCCCCATTGTACTGTTTGTTAATTCATCAACCTTTTTAAGTCCATCATTCATCGCAGCTAGTACTAAATCTTGAAGCATATCCACATCGTCCGGATCTACTGCCTCTGGATTAATTTTCACTTCCACTACTTCCTTATGACCAGTTAATGTAACAGTAACCATACCGCCGCCAGCAGTTCCTTCAATTTTTTTATCTCCAAGCTCCTCCTGAGCCACTTGCATTTGTTTTTGCATTTTTTGCATTTGTTTCATCATATTCTGCATATTACCATTTCCGCCACGCATCATAAATATCTACCTCCATTTTTTAATCGATTATTTCAATAAATTCCTTACCAAACAGTTTTTTTGCCTCAACAATATGCGGTTCTTCTTCAGTCTTTTCTTGCCCTTTTTCACCCTCTTGAAGCTGATGACTATTTAAAAAGTTTTCTCGAATCGGAATCCATTGTTCTTCAGGTACTCCTACTATGACTAATTTGCTTCCGTTTAACTCATGGAATGCACTCGCAACTGTTTCAGTAAAGCGATTATTTTCCATTGCCATTTGGCAGTGAATTTCATGTTTAAACTTAATAATAAGAGCTGTGGAAGACGCAGCAACTGGTTCCGCTTCATTTAATAGGGCTGCATGGGATTTCATTAACCTGCCAAGCATAACACCCCAACTACCTTTTATTTGATTTAAGTCTGTTTTTGTTGCTTCTTTCAAAATTTCATTTATTTTACCTACAGGAGGTTGAAATCCTTTTCTGGATGACCTTGGAGCTTGCCTTTGTATAGATGGAGCCGACTCAGTTACAGGCGTAGGCCCGTTCACTTTTAATTCCCTTAATTCCTGTTCAAGTTTATCAATCCGGGAAAGAAGCTGAACAATTTCGCCAGAATCAGCTTTCGGACTTTCTAACTGGCAAAGTTTCACAACAGCAACTTCAAGGAAAATTCTTGGATGGTTAGTCCACCGCATTTCAGCCTGTGTTTTGTTAAGAAGATCTACAATCCCATAAATCTGATCAACCGGAACCAATTCCGCTAATTCCCGAAATTCATTATTTAACAAAACTCTTTCCATTGATTCCTCAAGATTTGGAGCCGTTTTAAAAAGAAGCATATCGCGATAGAACAAGATAAAGTCTTCAATAAAACGAGATGGATCCTTACCTTGATAAAGAAGCTCTTCTAATGTTTCTAATCCAACCGCAACATTTCTTTCAAAAATAGCATTTGCCAATTGAGTTAAAAAACCTTGAGATACTGATCCTGTAACCGTTTGGGCATCTTCCAATGTAACACGATTATTACTGAATGAAATAGCCTGATCCAAAAGACTTAAAGCGTCTCGCATTCCACCTTCCGCAGCTCTTGCAATCATATGAAGTGCACTTTCATCACAATCTACATTTGACTCTTCAACAATTAGCTTCATTCGTTTTACAATCGATGAGGCCGTAATTCTCTTAAAGTCAAACCGCTGACAGCGAGAAATGATCGTTAGTGGAATTTTATGTGGTTCTGTTGTGGCTAGTATAAAAATAACATGTTTTGGCGGTTCTTCAAGAGTTTTTAATAAGGCATTAAATGCACCAATGGAAAGCATATGAACTTCATCAATAATGTAAACCTTATATTTAACTACACTAGGTGCATATTTTACCTTATCCCGAATATCACGGATTTCCTCAACCCCATTATTTGAAGCTGCATCAATTTCAATAACATCCGGAATGGTTCCTTTCGTAATACCTTTACATGCGGCACACTCATTACATGGCTCTGTTACCGGGGCCTTTTCACAGTTTACAGCCTTTGCTAATATTTTAGCAGCACTTGTTTTTCCTGTTCCCCTTGGGCCTGAAAAAAGGTAGGCATGGGATACTTTTTGCTGGAGCAGGGCATTTTGCAATGTCTTTGTTACATGTTCCTGTCCGACTACATCAATAAATTGCTGTGGCCGCCAAACACGATATAACGCTTGATAAACCAATTTAACATAGCCCCCTTTTCTTCTCCATCTTCCCCATTATACAGTATCCTTTTTCACTTTTACAAAATGAAATCACAAACTTACTAGAAAAAATTATTAAGTAAAAAACTCATCCCTATCCAGAGATGAGTTTAAATTTAATGAAATATGTATAACTGCCGTGCACCTTCCGTCGACTGACACCCATAAGCGTTACTTAAGCAGTTAGCTCAGCCCAGGCAACCCTGCGGCACATGGGAGCTTCCACTTAATGCTGCTTCCTTCCGGACCTGACATGGTTCATGGATTCCCATTGCGCAGGACCCGGGCGTCAACACCACTTACTTAAGGCAGACCCTACAGTATGTCAGCCTCAGGAAGGGATTCAGCCTCGCTAGAGCGGATTGCGAGTACAGGGCACCGCTACCTCCCCGCTTAGCACGGCAAAATTAATACCGGATTTAATGTGCGTCTTATTCAACGCTTTTTTAGTATACTAAGATTCGATTAAAAAAGCAACGTAAATCACCTGTAAAATATTGTAATTCATTTTTCTTTTTCTAATTTTTTTCTTTCTCTTAAGGACCGGAAGAAATTAGAAAGCATTTGACTGCATTCTTCTTGTAAAATACCAACCGTAATTTCACTTTGGTGGTTAAACCGCTGGTCCTGTAATAAATTCATCAGAGTCCCAGCACATCCTCCTTTTGGATCTGAGGTACCATACACAACCCTTTTTACTCTCGATAAAATAATGGCACCTGAACACATAGGACATGGTTCAAGTGTTACATATAATGTTACATTCTCAAGGCGCCAAGTTCCTACTTTCTTACAAGCCTGTTCAATTGCTAGAAGTTCTGCATGGGCTACTGCACTTTGTCTGCTTTCCCTTAAGTTATGTGCACGAGCAATAATTTCACCCTTATAAACAAGCACTGCTCCAATTGGCACCTCTTCAAGTAATTCAGCCTTTTTTGCTTCCTTTATTGCTTCTTTCATAAAATACTCATCATTTAATTGCTCACTCAAGAGGAATACCACCACTTCATAATTATTTTTATAAATTTTTCCCTTTATCAAATAATATTAGAAAAACTTGACGTTCGCCAAGTCCTTAGGTGGCGATTGCCTAGTTGCCCTTATGCGTTAAGAAAGGAGGAATATAAATGGACAATAAACACCAAGCGCTCCTCATTATTGACATGATTAATAATTTTAATTTTAAGCATGGTCCTATTCTTGCAAAAAAAACATTAAACATCACTCAACCGATTAAAAGTTTAAAAGACTATTTTAATCAAAAAAATTGGCCTGTTATTTTTATTAATGACCACTATAGCTTATGGCAGGCAAACCTTGATAAGATTGTTGAGTTTTGCCGCAACTCATATAGTGATCCATTATTTAAACAGTTGCTCCCTGGCGAGAATGACTATTTTTTAATTAAACCTAAACATTCTGCCTTTTATGGGACCGCCCTTAATACCTTACTTCACCAATTAAAAATTGACACCCTTGTCCTTACAGGAATTGCTGGGAATATTTGTGTGCTTTTTACTGCAAATGACGCTTATATGCGTGAATATAAAATCATTGTTCCAGAAAATTGTATTGCTTCAGTTGATGACAATGATAACAGGGTTGCCTTAACCATGATGAAAAATGTTTTAAAGGCAACAATAGAACCTTTTTCCTGAAAAATTATTTTATATTATAACATCTTCCCTTAAAAACGCTCATAGAATAGTTGTAGCGTATTTTGCATAGGGAGGGATTAGAATGCAAATTCATGTAGTCCAAAAAAATGAGTCGATAGATAGTATTGCAAAGACATACGGTACAACAGTAAAAGATATTGTTGATGCTAATGATATTCCTAATCCAAGTAACCTGGTTGTTGGGCAAACAATGGTTATACCCATTATAGGTAGCTTCTATACAGTAAAACCAGGAGATAGCCTTTACTCCATTGCACAAAGGATTGGTGTAACAGCTCAACAGATTGCCGCTGCAAATCGAATTCCAGTTAATCAACGTTTACAGGCAGGATTGCGGCTCTATATTCCACCAGGCAAAAAAAGAAAAGCTGAATTTAATGGTTATGTAGAACCTAGAGGTACTTCCGTTCCACCTTCAATAGAAAATAGTGCTCGTGAAGCCGCTCCCTATCTTACCTATTTAGCTCCATTTAGTTTTCATGTCAATCGTGATGGAACACTTAAGCCGCCTTTATTAAATAATTTTCCGGAAATCGCGAGATCAAACAAAAATGTACTAATGATGGTTATTAATAATCAGGAACAAGATCAATTTAGTGATGAGCTAGGACGAATTTTGCTAAATGATATGAATGTCCAGGATAAATTTTTAAACAATATTGTTGCTACAGCTAAACAATATGGATTCAGAGATATTCACTTTGACTTCGAATACTTAAGACCTGTGGACCGTGATAATTACAGCCGCTTCTTAAGAAAAGCCAAAGCAAGATTTACAAAAGAAGGCTGGTTTATGTCTACAGCGCTAGCACCAAAGACTAGCGCCAATCAAAAAGGAAAATGGTATGAAGGCCATGATTATAAGGCACATGGAGAAATTTCAGACTTTGTTGTAATCATGACATATGAGTGGGGGTACAGCGGGGGCCCAGCCATGGCAGTTTCCCCCATTGATCAAGTGCGGAGAGTTTTAGAATATGCTGTTACTGATATACCCTCCAATAAAATACTAATGGGCCAAAATCTCTACGGATATGATTGGACATTACCTTTTGTTCAGGGAACTGTTGCAAAGGCCGTCAGTCCACAACAAGCAATTCAGCTTGCTGCAGAGCACAATGTCCCCATTCAATATGATCAAAAAGCACAGGCTCCATTTTTTAAATATAAAGATAAAGAGGGTAAACAACATGAAGTCTGGTTTGAAGATGCAAGGTCCATACAAGCTAAATTTGACTTAATAAAGGAATTAAATTTAAGAGGAATGAGCTACTGGAAGCTGGGCTTACCATTTCCGCAAAACTGGCTACTCATTACTGAGAATTTTGAAGTTGAAAAAAAGGCTCCCTAAATCCCTTTAATAATCGAGCACCCCAAAGAACTATTGGGGTGCTTTTTATATAGAATTTTTAATAGTAAAAGGCACCAAAAATATACAATTTCTTCAAACTTTTGACACAAAAAAACATTCTTCTTAATTTTGGATGTCCATTCAGGTCATAGATTATGATAGAATATTCTTTGCGTTAAAAGTACAGCCAGTGATGAAGGTTTTTTTGCATCTTCCTTTGCTTAAGGTGTCTGAGCTGTCAAAACATATTTATTCAGGGTACTCCCGTAAATAAATAGATTATGCAGGAAGTTGGAGAAGGAGGACGGCAATGAAGTATACACCCTTTATTACTGTTGAGGGGCCAATTGGTGTAGGTAAAACATCTCTTGCAAAGGCTATTTCAAAACAGTTCCATTTTGCTCTATTAAAAGAAATTGTTGATGAAAATCCATTTTTAGGAAAATTTTATGAAAATATTGAAGAGTGGAGTTTTCAGACGGAGATGTTTTTCCTCTGTAATCGTTATAAACAATTGGGCGATATAAATTCCCACTATTTAAGCAAGAATCTGCCAGTAGTAGCAGATTATCATATTTTTAAAAATTTGATTTTTGCAGGTCGGACTTTAAATCCAAAAGAATTCCAAAAATATGTTCAAATCTATCAAATTCTTACTAATGATATGCCAAAGCCAAATGTCATTATTTATTTACACGCTAGTCTTGAAACATTATTAAAGAGAATCGAGATGAGAGGGCGTGAAATTGAGAAAAAAATTAGCCCCTTGTATCTAGAGCAGCTCTCGCTTGATTATGAAGATGCCATAACTAGCTTTGAAAAGGAGCATCCGGAAATACCCGTTCTTCGTTTTAATGGTGATGAGGTTGACTTCGTAAAAAACGAGCATGATTTGAAACAGATTTTTGATAAACTTTCATGTTCATTAGAAGCTGTTAATTTAGCAAATAATATTGGAACAGGGGGATGCTCATGAGTATTGTTATAGGTGGAATGATAGGCCTTGGTAAAACAAGTGTAGCCGATACATTAAATGGATATTTTAAAAGCAAAGGTATTGATAGTAAGGTTTTTTATGAAGCTGTAGATGACAATCCAATCCTGCCACTTTATTATGAACTCACACCAGACGAATTAGAAGCAAGGAGAATTCCTTTCCTCCTTCAGCTTTTCTTTTTAAATAAACGATTTAAAACCATAAAGGAATGCGGCAACTGGAACGAACCCATATATACAATCCAAGATCGCTCTATTTATGAGGACTGGTATTTTGCTTTTGTTAATAAAACTTTAGGCAGAATCTCTGATTTAGAATTTAGAATGTATGAGGACCTTGCAGAAAATATGATGGAAGAACTAAAAGAACTTCCTAAAAAGGCCCCTGATTTAATGGTTTATTTAAAAGGCTCTTTTGATACGGTTCTGGATCGAATCATGGCTAGAGGAAGAAGCTTTGAAATTAACCCTGAACTACAGGAGTATTATTTTGAAGTTTGGAAGGGCTATGACGATTGGGTTATTAATCATTACAACGCAAGTGAAGTTTTAATTATAGATATGGATACAACAGATGTAGTAAAAAGGCCCGAGGATGCAATAAGGGTTTGCCATGAAGTAGATCAAAAATTAAAAGAAGTTTTAAATTTAAAGGCACATATTAGCTATTAAGCTGATATGTGTTTTTTTACCATAAATAAAAAAAATCCGCCACAAGTAACTTGTAACGGACCTTTATTCTCCAGTTTTATGCGCGAAAGTCAATTATAATTTAATATGGCGGAGGAAGAGGGATTCGAACCCCCGCGCGGTGTAACCCGCCTGTCGGTTTTCAAGACCGATCCCTTCAGCCGGACTTGGGTATTCCTCCGTATCGACAAATAATAATTTAACATAGATATAGTGTAATGTCAATAACATTATTTACTTTTTTTTGAGCGGGGCCCTACGCCCCGCTCAAACTACATTACTCAGGTAAAATGACTTCACGGTTTCCCATATATGGCCTTAGTGCCTCTGGAATTATGACACTTCCATCTTCTTGTTGGTAATTTTCAAGGATTGCAGCAACCGTACGGCCAATTGCAAGACCTGAACCATTTAGTGTATGAACATGTTCTAGCTTTGCCTTAGGGTCACGTCTAAAGCGTATATTGGCTCTTCTTGCTTGAAATGCTTCAAAGTTACTGCATGAAGAAATCTCACGGTACATGCCATAGCTTGGAATCCACACTTCAATATCATACTTTTTCGCTGCCGTAAAGCCGAGGTCACCGGTGCACATACTTAAAACACGATATGGGAGTCCCAATAGTTGTAGAACCTTCTCTGCATCGTTTGTTAGCTTCTCAAGCTCACCATAAGAATCTTCGGGCTTAACAAATTTCACAAGCTCCACTTTATTGAATTGGTGTTGTCGAATTAATCCTCTTGTATCTCGACCTGCTGATCCAGCTTCTGAACGGAAACATGCACTAAAAGCAGCATAACGAATTGGAAGTTCTTCCCCATTTAATATTTCATCGCGGTGCAGGTTTGTTACAGGAACTTCTGCTGTAGGAATGAGAAAATAATCCTCACTCTCAATTAAAAAAGCGTCCTCTTCAAATTTTGGTAATTGTCCAGTACCTGTCATACTAGCACGATTCACCATGTAAGGCGGAAGAATTTCCTTATACCCATGCTGATCCACATGAAGATCCAGCATGAAATTAATCAATGCCCTTTCAAGCCTAGCACCAAGACCCTTATAAAAGACAAAACGGCTTCCAGTTACCTTCCCTGCTCGTTCAAAATCAAGAATATCTAAATCTGTTGCAATGTCCCAGTGTGGCCTTGGATCAAATCCAAAATCCTGAATTTCACCCCATTTTCGTATTTCTACATTATCATCCTCAGATTCTCCAATTGGAACCGTTTCATGTGGAAGATTTGGAATGCTTAAGAGCAGTAATTCCAATGTCGTTTCCACACCTTTAAGTTCATCATCCAACTCCTTAATCCGGTCTCCAACCTCTCTCATTTCTGTAATAAGATGATCAGCATCTATTTTTTCTCGTTTTAATGCTGCTACTTGTTGAGAAACCTCGTTTCTTTTACTTTTTAGCTGTTCTGAATCAACAATTAATTCTCTTCTCTTTTTATCAAGCTCTTCAAATTTTCCAAAGTCAGTTAAGTCTTCGCCGCGATGCTGTAACTTCTCTTTGACTTCATTAAAATTGGCTCTTAAATATTTTATATCTAACATTTGTGACACTCCTTTTAATAGAAAATAAAAAACCCCCGTCCCTAAAAAGGGACGAGAGTTACCCGCGATACCACCCTAGTTGACAGTTAAAATTGTCCACCTTGTAAAATGTTTAACGGTTTTTTACCGAAAGTACTTACTTACTAAAAGTAGTGTTCCGTACTTTGCTCAAGGATGGATTCACAAGCTTCATACACTGGTTTGCACCAACCACCAGCTCTCTAATTATGAGGGGCTTGCTACTATTTCCCTTCAATGCTTTTTCATATAAATAATTTGTATTTTAATTTACTATAATTATTAGTCAATTGCAACCAAATTATGCAAATTGTTTGGATTTAGCCTCTTTTACCATTTCAATAAAATAGTTTGTGAGACGAGTATCATCTGTTAGTTCAGGATGAAAAGAACATCCAAGAATATGACCTTCGCGTGCAGCCACAATGCGGCCTTCATGTTTTGCAAGAACTTCTACATTGCCTCCGGCCTCTACAATATGTGGAGCCCGGATAAACACTGCAGGAAAGTCTTCAGCAACATCTTTAATCATAAGGTCTACCTCAAAGCTTTCCCTTTGACGACCAAATGAATTGCGTTCAACTGCAATGTCCATAACACCAATGTGGGGGACATCTTGACCAATAATTCTTTTTGCTAACAATATAAGGCCAGCACATGTTCCAAACATTGGCTTTCCACTTGTAGCAAATTTTATTAAATCATTCATGAAATCATATTTATCAATTAAGCGCCGCATGGTTGTACTTTCTCCGCCAGGAAGAATTAAGCCGTCTACTTCTTGTAATTGTTCCTTATGTTTAATCTCAATTGCTTCCACACCACATGCTAAAACGGCCTTAATGTGTTCACGAACAGCGCCCTGCAGTCCAAGTACACCAATTTTAATCATTTCCAAATACTCCTTACCAGCCGCGATCCTGCATACGTGCTTCAGGTGCGAGTGATGAAATTTCAATACCCTTCATAGCTACACCAAGATCTTTAGAAATTTCAGCAATCAACTTATAGTCTTGATAATGAGTAGTTGCTTCAACAATTGCTCTTGCAAATTTAGCAGGATTTTCTGATTTAAAAATACCAGAACCAACAAAAACACCATCTGCTCCTAGTTGCATCATTAAAGCTGCATCTGCAGGGGTAGCAACACCACCGGCTGCAAAATTAACTACTGGAAGATGTCCAAGACGTTTAATTTCAACGAGAATTTCGTATGGAGCTCCTAGGAGTTTAGCTTCAGTCATAAGCTCGTCCTCACTCATGGCAACTAGTTTACGAACCTGAGCATTTACCTTACGCATATGACGCACTGCTTCAACAATATTTCCAGTTCCTGGTTCACCCTTTGTACGTAACATGGAAGCTCCTTCACCAATACGGCGTGCAGCTTCTCCAAGATCGCGACAGCCACAAACAAATGGAACGGTGAATTCCTTTTTATTAAGATGGAATTCTTCATCAGCAGGTGTTAATACTTCGCTTTCGTCAATGTAGTCAACACCTAATGCCTCAAGCACACGAGCCTCAACAATATGGCCTATACGAGCCTTTGCCATAACTGGTATTGTTACAGCGCCCATTACCTCTTCAACAATACGTGGGTCCGCCATTCTAGCTACTCCACCAGCTGCACGAATATCTGAGGGAACACGTTCTAAAGCCATTACTGCAACAGCACCTGCTTCTTCAGCAATTTTTGCCTGCTCAGCATTGACAACGTCCATAATAACGCCGCCTTTTTGCATTTCTGCCATTCCTCGTTTTACTCGATCTGTTCCAATTTTCATTGATAATCCCCCTCCATTTATATTTTTCCCTGATGGTGCATAATGATTCGTTAGGGAAATTTCACTAGTTTAATCGGAATTAATTCCTAATGAAAATAAACACTAAAAAGGGACTTCTGTCAAGGCAGAAGTCCCTTTTAATTAAAACCATCCCTTAACGGTTGTTGAAATACCGTGGAAAAGGTTCCCAAAGAATCCGCCAATTCCTCTCATCATTAGGACAAACCAGTTTGCCCTTTCAACATCCTGGGCGGCAACAACATCAGCCTGTACTTTCTTTTGTCCATCTGCAGTCAAGAATGATAATTTTTCTCCATTTTTAGGTTGGAGAACAATGTAGCCAACTTTATCTCCTTTTTTAATTGGAGCCTCAAGTTCACCATCTTTTGTTAATTTATTCTTATCTAATACCAATACTGGTTGAAAGTTTTTCTGTTCTCCGTTTAGCACCATCATATTAATTGCATTTTTTGTCATAATTTTAACTGATTTTGCTTTTCCTTTTATAACAGAAATCGTTTCGTGGCCTTTAACTTGATAATTCTTTGGAAGAATTTGTTCTTTTGTATAATTACTAAACGCATAATCCATCATTTTTCTTGTTTCATCAAAACGAGCTTTATAACCGCCATTACCATTAGCATCTGTAGCCTTTTGAACTACCGTTATAAATCTCCTTCCATCTCTCATTGCAGTTCCTGTAAAGCAATAGCCAGCAAAGTTTGTTGTTCCTGTTTTTAGCCCATCCATTCCTTGATATCCATAAACTAATTTAGGTAGCATCCAGTTCCAATTTGACATGACAACGCCATCCACAGAAGTTTGCTTAGGAATACTTGTCGTATCTAACACTTCAGGAAAGTCATTTATTAAATGAAAGGCTAAAGTAGCCACAGAGCGTGGTGACATCTCATTTTCATCATCAGGGCTACCTGTAGGTTCATGACCTTGATAGTCGCTATTATTCAACCCTGTAGAATTTACAAATTTATAATCTTTTAAACCAAGTTTTTTCGCTTCATCATTCATCATATTCACAAAATTTTTCTCAGATCCAGCAATTGTTTCTGCTATAGCAATTGTAGCACTGTTTGAAGAATATATTGCCATTTGATCGTATAATTCCTTGATTTTATATTTTCCATCAGACCGTAAAGGGACATTTGATAAATCCTTTTTTTTAGAAAGTGCGGCAACAAAGCTGTCTACTGAATATTCCTGATCCCATTTAATACGTTGATGCTTAATAGCATCCAGTAAGATATATTCTGTCATCATTTTTGACATACTAGCAATTCCTAGCATGGTATCTGCATTCTTTTCATATAAAATTCTACCTGTTTGCGCATCCACTAAAATGGCTCCTGCGGCATTAACATTTAACGTGGTATCTGCTTCGGCTTTTCCAAATCCAACAAAAAGACTAAAAAACATAATGATTGCTAGAAAACTAGCAACATACTTTTGATGTTTATTCACTATAACGCCCTCCAACGAATTAATACACTTTTGTTATTTTAACATAACTTATTCATAAATAATAGGAAGAGCATAGACCTAATCTTTTGCCAAATTTTTAAAAATCTTACTCTTTAACTTAAATCTTGCTATACCTACCCGACTAAAGTATTAAAAAACTGATTAAATTTTAATGTGTTGTTATAGCTCCTGTTAGCCAAGAAAAAAAGAGAAGGAATACTTCTCTTTTTACGATATGGAATAATTAGGAGCCTCTTTCGTAATTTGTACATCATGTGGATGACTCTCTCTTAATCCTGCACCTGACATTTTTATAAATTGAGCATCCTCCCTTAAGGCTCTCAAGTCCTTTGTTCCACAATATCCCATACCTGCACGCAACCCACCAACTAATTGGTAAATAGTTTCGGCTAATGGTCCTTTATACGGTAATCTTCCTTCAATTCCTTCTGGAACAAATTTTTTGTTGTCTTCCTGGAAGTAACGATCTTTTGACCCTTTCTCCATGGCTGCAACAGAGCCCATACCACGATAGACTTTAAAGCGGCGGCCCTGGAATATTTCAGTTTCTCCTGGACTTTCAGAAACACCCGCCAAGAGGCTTCCAAGCATTACAGCATGTCCACCAGCAGCAAGTGCTTTTACAATATCACCTGAATACTTAATTCCTCCATCAGCAATAATCGTTTTTCCATGCTTTATTGCCTCTGATGCACAATCATATACTGCTGTAATTTGTGGAACACCAACCCCGGCGACAACACGTGTTGTACAAATAGAACCTGGTCCAATACCGACTTTAACAACGTCAGCACCAGCCTCTATTAAATCCTTTGTTGCTTCCGCTGTTGCTACATTCCCTGCAATAATGGTGAGGGCAGGATATGCCTCACGGATTTCTTTAACCGTATCTAGAACTCCCTTAGAGTGGCCATGAGCGGTATCTACAACTATAACATCTACATTCGCCTTAACAAGCATGGCAATACGTTTCATTGTATCCTTCGTTACACCAACTGCGGCACCAGCCAATAACCGCCCTTGTCTATCTTTTGCGGAGTTAGGGAACTCTATTACCTTTTCAATGTCCTTAATGGTTATTAATCCCTTTAAAACTCCTTCTTCATTGACAAGAGGAAGCTTTTCAATTTTGTACTTTTGAAGAATCTTTTCAGCCTCTTGCAAAGTAGTACCTACTGGAGCAGTAACAAGATTTTCCTTCGTCATAACATCAGAGATTTTGAAAGAATAATCTTGAATAAAACGAAGGTCTCTATTTGTTATAATCCCAATTAACTTTTGTTCATCCATGTTATTCACTATCGGAACACCTGAAATTCGATATTTACCCATTAAATGCTCTGCATCAAATACCTGATGTTCTGGGGTTAAGAAAAATGGATCTGTAATAACACCACTTTCAGATCTTTTTACCTTTTCAACCAGTTCAGCTTGTTGTTCGATCGTCATATTCTTATGAATAATTCCCAATCCGCCTTGGCGAGCCATGGCAATAGCCATTTCTGCCTCCGTAACAGTATCCATACCAGCACTAATAATGGGAATATTTAATCTTACGTTATCAGAAAGCTCCACGCTAAGATCCACATCACGAGGTAATACTTCTGACTTTCCAGGAACTAATAAAACATCATCAAACGTTAAACCTTCTTTTGCAAATTTACTTTCCCACATTTTTTATTCCTCCGTTCAAAAAAAATTATTATTTGTAGGTTATCAATTGGATAAAATACTGTCAAGGAAGAACTTTTTGTTTGATTATTCAAAAAAAAGAGGAGGTCTAGAAATGGCTATCCCATTTCAAGGCTGGAAAAGCTTTGTATCCTTTTTCTCAGCAGAACATTCACAACTGTTTTTAAAAAAACAGTATCAAAAGCAAAACCTCGATCAGGCCACTCAAAAGGACTTTGATAATTGTTATACCTTTCTTTATTATCTTGAACATGGAAAAATTTATTATGAGCAGGCAGAAAATGCTCCTCTTATTGTAAAACCAATCCTTCTTTTTTACGGATTTGTTCACTTAATAAAGGCCTGTATTCTAACTGTTAATCCCTTCTATCCTGAAACAACATCTGTTTTAGCACACGGAGTATCTACCAGAAAAAGAAAAAAGCAGAACTATCAGTTTTTCTATGATGAAGTTAAAATTCAAAAAAATGGACTATTTCCTTTTATGTCAGAAACACTGTTTCACATGGAACAATTGGAAGGAGATAAAGTTACTATGGAGGGTCTACTTAAGTTAATTCCAGAACTGGAGGAATTATTTGTTGAAATGGAGGGGCAACAAATATTTGCTACATTAAATCAGAATGGCAATACCATTTCCATTCCTGACAAAATATTAGATCACTACCACATGACAAGTAATCGTTTAAAGGAATACCTATCCACAAAATTTACATCATTTGCATTTGAAAATGATAGCCTAGATTTTAATTTAATGGATCCTTCTTTAAAAAAGCCGGCTCCATTAAAATATAACTTAGAAAAGCAAGTTTATGCCTTTCCACTTTTTAAAAGTAACTTTTTTCATTTTCCAGAGTTACTAATTCACTATTTATTATTATACAATTTAAGTATGATTGCCCGATATGAAACAGAATGGTGGGGAGAATTAACAAAAATGATGCCCAATAGAGATTATCCTTTTATTAATTCTTTTTTAAATATTACACAACAAAAGGGTCCATTTTTGATTTATCAATATTTAATGGGATAACCCGTTCTTCTCAATTGATTTAAATCCATAATAAAAAGGACAACCCATAAATGGATTGTCCTTTTTCGTTGCCTGGCAATGTCCTACTCTCACAGGGACTTGCGTCCCAACTACCATCGGCGCTGAGAAGCTTAACTTCCGTGTTCGGTATGGGAACGGGTGTGACCTTCTCGCCATAATTGCCAGACTATTTTACTTTTGAGGTTTATTCC
>JAUZPL010000081.1 GCA_030705955.1 Bacillota bacterium
AGCTGGATATCATAACGAAGGCAAAGCTGAGCAACAGATACTCCATCCTTATGAGCTATTACCTTAACCACTAAATTATCCAGAACTGCACAGTGTGCAATTGGTGAATATGCCTCAACCAGGATGTCATTCTTCTGGCAGAATTCAATTAGTTCCAAAGGAGTATTGCTCACATGTGCCAATATCTGATTGACCATAGGCTTTATCTCACAGCTTGCACGAATATTCTCTACATCATCCTGAAGGAAGTTAGAAAGACCGATTGCCTTTACCTTGCCTGTCTTATAAGCATCCTCCAAAGATTTCCATGCTTCTTTATTTTCCTCGAAGTAACGGCTCTCCTCACGGAACTCCATCCAGGGCTGTGGGCTGTGGATAATCAGAAGATCAATGTAATCCAGTCCCATCTTTGTTAAAGACTCATCAATGGACTTCGTAACGTCATCATAGTTTTTTAGTTCTGCAGCAACCTTTGTCGTAATGAAAAGTTCTTCTCTTGCGACACCTCAGAAACGGATTACTTCTCCTACACCAACTTCATTCATATATGCCTGAGCAGTATCAATATGGCGATATCCGATAGATACCGCATCACGCACTGCCTGTGCTGCCTGTTCATCGTTAAGCAGCCTTGTGCCAAGACCTAATTTCGGAATTTCTACACCAGTTGATAATTTGAAAGTTTCGTTAAACATGCTTTTGTCTCCTTTGCATTATTACATTTTTAGTACCTGTGACATCCCTATTCTACTTTCATAATTATCAGGAATAACTTCATTTACACAACTTAATGCGTTCAGTGTTCTCGGAAAGCCCATATAAGGAAGGCAGTGGGTGATGGCAGTAATCAATATTTCCTTGTCATTTCCCACATTTAGGTTTCCTCGCACATGTGCCTTCACTTGGCCTTCAGCACTACCCAGGCTACTTACGATACAAAGTGTCAGCAATTCTCGTGTTTTCAAATCGAGTCCCTCGCGAGTATAGAAATCTCCGAAGCAAAAAGCAGAAAGGTATTCCTGAATATGCTTTTGATTTGTTGGGGTACTCTTTTGCATGTTGGAAATGACATCACCAAAAATCTCTACCTGCACCGAAAGCCCCTTGTTAAAACGATTATCTTCATCTACAGTCTTTTGGCTTTCAATTGGTAAAGCAATATTCTTTGCTTTAAAAACCTCATTGACTTCATTGATGGCGTTTAATGTTTTGGGAAATCCAATGTACAGAGCACATTGATAAACTGCCTCTTTGATTTCTACTGGTGTCAGTCCAACATTCAGAGCAGCACCAACATGTGCCTTAAGCTGAGGCAACATCTGGTAGGTAGCAAGCACTACCAGAGTGATAAGCTCACGTTGCTTGTCATCCAGATCTCCTTGGTAGAAAACTTCCCCAAAAATAAAGCGACTTAGAATATCCTGAAAATCAGGGTCGGTAGCGTATGCGGATGGTACTCCATCTCCAAATAACTGCTTGTATTTTTCCTTACTCTTTTCAACACGGTCCATGACTAAGCCTCCTGTTTGAAGTTAATTTACGTTAATTATTCCAAAAGGTAGCTGAACTTAATACCTGTAAAAATTAATTTTGATAGATTAATCAACACCTGTTTATAATTATAAAAAAGCCCTTCAACCTTTCAATGGTTAAATTAATGCATTTCGCCGATTACTCAACAAATCAATTAAAATTGTTGATTATCTTCAGGAAAAGTTGGTGAATTAGTGTTTCTAAGGTGAATAGAAGAATTACCAAAAGCCAAGTAGCTATAAAAAATGCTGTAATTGAACTGATGTCTGAAAAAAGTTTTGATGACATTACCATTCAGGATATTGCAGATAGAGCAGATGTTAATCGAGGAACCATTTATCTTCATTACATAGATAAATACGATCTATTAGATAAGATGATTGAAGAACATATAAACAATCTCCGAGAACTATACCAATCAGCAGCTGACATGTCTTTTCAAGAAGGAAATTATGTTTGGTACGAATACTTTGAGCGTCATTATTTATTTTTTTCAACGATGTTAGTGAGTAAAGGAGCCCCATATTTTCGTAGTCGATTTCTTGATTTAGTCGTGGAAGAGTTTAAAGCTGAAGTGGATACAATCGAAGTGAACGTCCCAGGAGAGCAACATAAGTATTAGCAAGAAGCTTAGATCAACTGATAAAGAATCCATTTTGATCATTCTTTTTTTCAAAATGGATTCTTTTCATTTATTGTAAGATGCCGGTTTGTGAGATATTTTTGATCAAACTTATTTCAAAACAACTGCAGCTTTTTCCTATAAATCACTTTGTCTCTTTCTCATTCTATTAAAGTAAAGAAATATAGGGAATGGAATCACGATAAAGCTAAGGCTTTTTATTATTTGGTTTTTCGCACTGGCTTTTGTTCGGGCTTTCTCATCTTTTATCGCTTGATTATAGCTAGCACGAATCTTCTCTTCACTCATCGTTGTTTTTTGCCCAGTTTTATCCGGAATGATATATTGCTGTTTAAAATCTTGATAATTTTGATAATAGCTTGGAGGGCTTATCAAATCAGCTGCTGCCATAAAAACGGAGATTCCCCCTCCAATCACCATCATTAATGTGGCAAACAAAACTAAATACGTATATAGATGACGTATCACTTCTTCTCCCCCTTTCTCTTTATTCTTCGCAACATAAACAATTACAAAAATAAGGACAACAAACGGTAGCAAAGATCCCAACATTGGTAATGCAATCAACTGACCACCTCCATACAGCTATCATTTTCCGATAATGGTAAATATATACTTTCATTAAGTATGCTATATGTCTTGCAACCTGTCATTATTATTTTTTAGGCTCTGGTATAGCTGAAAGTTGATTTCACTGTGTTTGAAAAATAAACGGTAAAATTCCGTTTATATAACCCAAATCTTTGCATTTAGTCTTATTTAGAGCAGTTAACCGGAGTATCTCCGCTTATCTGCTTCTTAAGCCTCCACTATATACATTAGCCGGAAATTCTCCGTCTATGAATTCTGATACTTACACGAAAATCAACAATGAATAATAACAGACATACATGCAAAAAAATTTGCACATTAATGAATGAAATTAACAGTTATCCACAGTTAATTTCAGGGTAGAGCCATTTTTTAAAAAAGGTAAGCTAAAAAGAAAGCATAGCACCGCGCTCGTCAAAAACAGATGTTGGGTTCCAGGCAACCTCCCAAAGATTATTTTCTGGGTCTGAAAAATAGGCCGTCCTTCCACCCCAAAAGGCATCGCTTGGCTCCCGAAGAATGATTGCCCCTGCTTTTCTAATTTCCTCTATCACGGTATCTACATCTTCTGGTGTATCCACATTTATAGCAAGAGTAATTCCAGTACGAAACGGTTCGGTTGTGTTAGGCATTTCAACTCCTGCATCCTTGGCTAACTCTTCAATAGGAAATAACGAAAGCAGAACACCCGCTGTTTTGAAAACTGCATAGTGATCAGAACTCGCTTCCGTTTCCTCCCAACCTAACTGTTTATAAAAATTTCTTAGCCTTGCTACATCAATTGCTCCGATGGTGATGAGACTTACTCGTTGTGGAATCATTCCATACCTCCAAAAATGAGACTTTTTTTGTATTTTCGTCATTTATGGTAATAACTCCTGCAAAAAAAAACCAAGTCACCTGATTCTGACTTAGTCAAATTAATTCAATCCCTTTATGACAAGATCTAGAACTGCCATGACAATGGCACCAACAATGAGACGTAAAATCCAGGTCGAATTATTTTTGATGGTATCTAATCTTTTATTAATGACCTCAATGTTAGACTCAACCACTGCAATGCGTGTTTCAAGCTCCACGACCTGGTCCTCCAATTTTGACATTCTATTTTCCATCCCATCTCCCCTCCACTCCCAGCATTCTCTCTCATAATATCTAATGTATGTGAAGTGTTAATGGTGATGGCTTGTATCATAAAATAGTCAATTTTTTCAATCACTTCAGCGCTTTGACAATTAGAAAAACTTGGCGTTCGCCAAGTCCTTAGGTGGCGAATGCCTTAGTTTTTCTTATGCGATTTAAGAGTTAATTTCAATAACGGAAGTTAACACGCTTTAACGCTTTAATAAAGTTAAACTTTCCTATTAGCTAAAGAAAACTTGGCTAGCGCCAAGACGTAGTACCTTCTTATTAGAAAAAAAAGTGTACCTGATTGGTACACTTTACATGACACGCTTAAACATTTTTTCTAATTCATAGGTTGAAAAATTAATAATGACCGGTCTGCCGTGCGGACATGTGAACGGGTCAGATGCTTTTCGTAAATCATTTAAAAGTACTTGAATTTCATCATTTCTTAAGTGGCGGTTCGCTTTTATGGAACCTTTACAGCTCATCATAATCGCTGCTTCCTCACGTAATTTTTTGATATCCACTTTTTTCATTTGAAGAAGTTGCTCAATCATCTCTTCAATCACTTCTTTTTCCTCGTCTTTAGGGAACCATTGAGGATGTGATCGGACAATAAAACTATTAATCCCAAATTCCTCCACAAATACGCCGACTTTTTCTAGCTCATGTCGATATTCCATAATCTTCACGAATTCATCTGTCGAATATTCAAATGTAATCGGAACAAGCATTTCCTGCAATTCACTTTCCACTTGCCCCACCTTTTCACGGAAGTACTCATATTTAAGCCTTTCCTGTGCAGCATGCTGGTCAATAATATACAACCCATTTTCATTTTGAGCAAAAATATATGTCCCATGCATTTGTCCTATCGGATACAAAGGAGGAACCCTGCTTTCTGTTGTTTTTACTGGTTCCTTGTCAATCGGTGCTAACTCAAATTGAATATCATCAGTATCTTCTAATTCCTTTTCAAACGGCTCTTGCTGATAGGATGGTACCCTTACTGGTCGCTCTATATCAGCTTTATTTGTTATGGAGGGCTCTCTTATAGTAACAGGTACTATCGGCATTTCCCAAACTCGTTCTTTTTCCTTAGGAGGTACATCAAATGATAAAAAGGTCTGTTCAGAAACTGGCCGTTCCTTTTTCTCTGGTGGTGGTGTGTAGCCTGATGGAATTAATTCTTTCCTTTTAAAAGTTTGTTGAATAAGGGTCGTAACCAATTCATTTAATTCCGCTTCCTTACTAATCCGCACTTCCATTTTCGAAGGATGGACATTTACATCGACAAGTATTGGGTCCATTTCAATATTCAATAGAACGATTGGATACCTTCCAATTGGCAGCAACGTATGATAGCCTTCCTGAATGGCTTTAGCAAGGGGGTAATTTTTTATAAAACGCCCATTAATCATGGTAGAAATATAGTTTCTGGATGCCCTTGTAACTTCAGGCATGGAAACATAGCCACTGATTTGATAGTCAAGGGATTGTCCGGAAATTGGAACAAGCTGTTTTGCAATTCCTGTCCCATAAATAGCTGCGAGAACTTGACGAACATCCCCATTGCCGTTTGTATGCAATAGCTTTCTCTCATTATGAATCAGCCGGAATGAAATTTCAGGGTGTGACAAGGCCAATCGGTTCACCACATCTGTTATGTTCCCTAATTCGGTATGAATGGTTTTCATATATTTTAGGCGAGCAGGTGTGTTAAAAAATAAATCAGAAATGGTGATATCTGTTCCTTTACGACTTGATGATTTCTCAAACGTAATAACCTTTCCACCTTCAATAACAATCTGGTTTCCGGCACCTTCACCTGTAGAGCTTTTCATTTCGAGTCTTGAAACAGAGGCTACACTCGGCAACGCTTCACCACGAAATCCAAGTGTTCGAATACGGAACAAATCACTCTCATTTTTAATTTTACTTGTCGCATGGCGCTGAAAGGCCGTTAATATATCGTCTTCTTCAATTCCGTCCCCGTTATCGGTAATTCGAATTTTGGAAAGTCCAGCCTCCTCTACCTCAATTTCAATGATGGTGCTGTTCGCATCAATGGCATTTTCTACGAGTTCTTTTACGACAGAGGCTGGTCTCTCCACTACCTCACCTGCTGCAATTTTATTCGATAATGCATCGTCAAGCTGGATGATTTTCCCCATTCGTTTCACCTCCAACTGTTACTTTAATTTTTTTTGAAGCTCATATAAGGTATTTATTGCTTGCAGTGGTGTTAAATCCAATATATCGAGCTCTTTAATTTGTTCTAAAATTCGTTTTTCCTTAGATGACAGTTCTTGTTTTTTCGGTTCTTTTGGTTCATCAAAGAACGATAATTGCGCAGGTTTTGGAGCTTTTTCTTCCTTCACCTGGGCAACAGCCGGCTCCTGCTCAAGGGTTTGTAAAATCTCATTTGCCCTCTTAATTAAGTCTTTTGGTAGTTCGGCAAGCTCTGCTACATGAATTCCGTAGCTTTTATCTGCTGGACCTTCTTTAATTTTATGAAGAAATACCACACGGCCATTATGTTCGATTGCACTAACATGAACATTCTTTAATTTTAGTAGTTCTTCTTCTAAAACAGTTAATTCATGATAATGGGTGGAGAAAAGTGTTTTGGCTCCAATCCGATCATGAATATATTCAATAATAGCCTGGGCAAGGGCCATTCCATCATAAGTAGACGTTCCACGGCCAATTTCATCGAATAATACTAAACTATTTTGGGTTGCATACGTAATTGCATTTTTTGCTTCCAGCATCTCGACCATGAAGGTACTTTGACCAGAAATGAGATCATCCGCTGCACCAATCCGTGTAAATACTTGGTCAAAAATCGGCAGAATCGCTTCACTAGCAGGTACATAACAGCCAATTTGAGCTAAAATTGAAGTTAAGGCGATTTGCCGCATATACGTACTTTTCCCTGACATATTCGGTCCAGTGATTAAAAGGATCTCCCGTTCACTGTCCATATAGCAGTCATTCGGAACATATTCCTGTGTGTTTAACACTTTTTCGACAACAGGATGTCGGCCATCTTTGATGACAACACGGCGTTCATTTGAAAACTGTGGTTTTACATAATGACGTTCTTCACTTACTTGGGCAAAACATTGTAATACATCAAGCATGCTAATCGTTTTGGCCAACGCTTGTAATCTTGGTATATAGTCTTTTACCATTTCCCGGATTTCCGTAAATAGCTCATACTCCAGTTCTCCGCATTTTTCTTCTGCTTGTAAAATGAGCTCTTCTTTTTCTTTTAATTCAGGAGTAATAAAACGCTCGGCATTTGCCAAAGTTTGTTTTCTTTCGTATTGACCTTCCTGCAAAAGATGCAAATTAGTCCTCGTTACTTCAATATAGTAACCAAAGATACGGTTGTACCCAATTTTGAGAGATTTAATGCCGGTCTTATCTCGTTCTTGTCTTTCAAGTTGAGCAATCCATGTTTTTCCATTGCGGCTAGCATCTCGGTAACGATCAAGGTCCGCATTGTAGCCATCACGAATAATGTTCCCTTCCTTTAAAGAAAGTGGTGGATTTTCAACAATGGCCTGTTCAAGTATATCTGTCACCTCTTCACAAGGGTCCAACTGCTCGGCTGCTTGTTCTTCACCAAGACCTACCATGATTTCTTTTAAGAGAGGGACCTGCAGAAGCGACCGTTTTAATTGCGCTAAATCACGGGCATTAACATTTCCAAATGCCACTCTTCCGGCAAGGCGCTCTAAATCATACACTTCTTTTAACTTTTCCCGAAGGTCCTGGCGTTCAAAATAATGCTGAAGTAACGTTTCCACCATATGTTGACGGACTTCAATTTCATCCTTGTTGATAAGAGGGCGATCAATCCATTGCTTTAAGGTTCTTCCGCCCATAGCCGTCATCGTTTCATCTAAAAGCCATAAAAGGGACCCTTTCTTTCCTTTGGAGCGAATCGTTTCTGTTAATTCCAAATTCCGTTTCGAGTAATAATCAATTTTCATATATTGATGAATTTGATAGGTTGAAACTGGCTGCAGGTGATCAAGGCTTCGCTTTTGGGTTCGGAATAAATAGTTAAATAGTCTGGAAGCTGTTTGTTCCATCTTTTGCTGAGTTAAATCCTTGAGAAGATGGGTATAAGTTTCACTTTTAGAATCATTGTCCTCAAAAGAAATAGTAAGAACGCCGCGTTCGCGCATCTTTTTTTGCAATTCCCCTTGAAAGCTACTTGCAGTGACCACTTCCTTTGCACTAATCACAGCTAACTCATTTAACACCTCTTCAAAATGAGAGGAGAGGATCGTCGTACGGCTTTCACCAGTTGAAATATCTGTAAAGGCCAAGCCAAAGGTCTCGTCCTCAAATGAAGTAACGGAAGCAATATAGTTGTTTTCTTTATCTGCTAAACCGCGTCCTTCCATCAAGGTTCCAGGTGTAATTAACTGAACCACTTCCCGCCTGACTACACCCTTCGCTTGCTTCGGATCCTCTGTTTGCTCACAAATGGCCACTTTATATCCTTTTTCTACTAAAATCTCAATATAATTTTGAGCAGAATGGTACGGTACCCCGCACATTGGAACGCGATCATCCCCGCCGCCATCCCGGCTTGTTAAAGTAATTTCCAGCTCTTGCGATGCTTTCAAGGCATCTTCAAAAAACATCTCATAAAAATCGCCTAAGCGAAAAAATAAAAAGGCATCCTGATATTCTGCCTTTACTTTTAAGTATTGTTGTATCATCGGCGTATAACTAGCCATGTAAATCCTCCAACATTCTAGAATCTTCGACATTTATTATAGCATAAAATGAGGGATTTCTGTTTCGCGGATATTTACATGATTTTCGCGGATATATTGATTTTTTCGCGGATATAATTAAATTTTCGCGGATAAGTGCAGGATTTTCGCGGATAAAAATGATTTATTTAAATTGTAAGGAGGAATTTTCCAAAAAAAAGTGAATTTTATTTGTAATTAGTATAGGAGGGATACATTTGATTGTAAAAAAGCGGACAATTCCACTAAAAATTTTGATCCTTGAAGCATGTTTAAGACGACTTCCAAAAAATCATCTAAAACGACAACTATTGTTAGAGGAACTATCAAGAAGAAAAGCTGGATTTAAAGGAGAACAATCAATTGATTTCTATTTAAGCTCCCTTAACGAAAAAAATTATATGATTTTCCACGATTTAAATCTTCCTGATGGACAATATAATTGTCAAATTGATACTTTTCTTCTCTCCTCAAAATTTTCTCTTACCTGCGAAACAAAAAATATGGCCGGAAAGTTGATTTTTGATTCAGATAATAATCAATTGATTCAAATAAATGATGGAAAAGAAAAAGGCTATATGTATCCTATTTTCCAAGCAGAAAGACATCAGGCTTATATAAAAAAATTAATTCCAACTTCTCCAGTTGAGTATGTCATTCCAATTACAAATCAGCATTCTATCCTTTCATTTATTGGAAAAAATAGTAATCAAATCAAACAAAGGGTCTTCAAATCCGATAGTTTCCTCCAAAAAATAAACAAACTTGAAAAAATATACGTTGAAGAAATCCTCTCTTCTAAAGAACTTCGAAAAATATGCCGTACTCTGATTAAACTGAATACCCCACCTACAACACAAATATACCAAACATATGGGATAGATAAAAATGAAATCATATCAGGAATTCACTGCCCATTTTGCTTTTATTTACCCCTTACTCGTGAAAAAAGAAGCTGGTATTGCCCTTCCTGCAAGTCCTTTAACAAAAAGGCACATGTAAATTCGCTACAGGATTATTTTTTACTTTTTGACTTACAAATCACAAATGAGCAATTCAGGAACTTTGCTCATATTCAATCACCTGATACTGCAACCAGATTACTCCGGTCTAGCAATCTTAATAGTTCAGGGAGTAATAAAGGAACGATTTATTTTCCTACTACCTTTCCCTTTTGCTAAAAAGGAATATCTAAATCTTTCAATGGAAAATATATCCAAAATCGTGGTCAGTTTCTTTTTTCAAAAAGAATATTGACCTTTTCCGAATAAAAACCTATAATAAATAACGTTCCTTAAAATATGTCCCAATAGCTCAGCACGTTTGATTTAGCTGCGAGGGATTTCTTCAGCACAACTGTCGAACTGCATCTTGAATTACTTTCTGAAACAGGGGTGGGATCTCACAAAGATCTGAGCCACAAATAAATATTATTTTATCATGTCCCAATAGCTCAGCAGGATAGAGCAACAGTTTCCTAAACTGTAGGTCGGAGGTTCGAATCCTCTTTGGGACGCTATCTAAAGAAAACGCTGTGTTATGCGATCTGTTTTCCGTCAATCATTACGGGACAATCACGTGACATAGCGTTTTTTTCATTAGCTTCAGGACGTGGTTTTTATGACTATGGGACAGATTTCATTAACTGTAAGACACCTCGCTGAATCTAAAGAGGAGTTAGAAACCCTATGAAAAGAAGAGTTATCGGTGAAAGAGGTCTTAAAGACCCGCCACAGGTCCCACAGCTTAGGAATGTCTCATATTCAATTATGGAAGCTATTGAAACTACGTCAAAAAAATAGACACAGATTTTTCCACCGTGCTTTCGCTTGGTTCCTTCATAAAAAAGTTTAAATAAAAGGTGATTTAAACTTTTCTATGAAGGTAAATTAAGGCTACGGAACCCCCAAACATTTGCTCAAATTCATTCGGTGTGTAGTAGCCCAAAGTAGAATGGATCCGCATGGAATTGTAGAAAAAATCAATGTACTCAAACAACGATTTCTTCGCGTCAACTCTCGTTTTATACTTGGTTTGATAAACGAGCTCACGTTTAAGAATACCGTTAAAAGATTCGATACATGCATTATCGTAACAGTTTCCCTTTCGGCTCATACTACCTATCATATTGTACTCTTTTAATAGTTTTTGATACTCGCTAGAGGCGTATTGAACACCTCGGTCTGAGTGATGAACAACACCTTTTCCTGGTCTTTGGCGCTTGTAATCCATCTTTAATGAAGATAACCAGTTCCTTTGTCATGGCTTTGTCCATAGACCAACCTACTATTTTACGAGTATACAGGTCCATTACGGTCGCTAAATACAATCAGCCCTCATTGGTCGGGATATAGGTGCTATCCGTTACCCAAGATTGATTTGGTTTAATTGCTTTAAACTGTCGATCTAAGACGTTTTCACGAAAAGCGTTTAAGAACTTGACATGGAGCCTCTGTGGGCATGATTTGTCATGAAAGCCTGAAGCCGTTGTTTCATCAGGCAGCCAAGCCTATCATACCCACCTCTCCACGTAAAGTCTTATGTTTGTTAACGTTAAAAACTATAATTACTTACTATATATAATGCTTCTTCAAAGATACAAAATTGGCATTTTTCGTATCTTTACTTACATTGAATACGGCGGAAAATCATACTACATATAATGGCCCTATTGTAGATCAAAAAAAATTTACAACGGGATTGCCTCCATTACCAGACTCAAGCACGGTGACTGTTCATGTTTATGGGTCCAAAGCCATAGCAAATGAATTGGAAAAAGCGAGGTTTCATGCCCTATGATTAGGTTCCAATGCTAATCATGGTCAAATTAAAATTTATTATCCAAGCAGTCAATTGATGGCTGGATGTAAGGTAGAACAAGAGTTAGGAACTGCAAATGAATTAGTTTCTTCGGTTCGGACAGCTAAGGTAGTAACCGTTTATGCTCCATAATAATTACTGAGATTACTGGCTTCTATGTTTTAAACTAAAAGCCTTTTTATCCCGATATCGAAAATTGGAATAAAAAGACTTTTATTTTTATAGATCTATTCGTTTATAAAGACAATTATTTAGAAAATGACAGTTACTTCATTTTATTCATTGTTGGTAATATTCTACCCATTGGCATCTTTTGAAATTTCCGGGCAGTGGCCAATGTTTGTTTAGGAGACTAACCTAACAGACACTATATTTTTAATCCAAATGAATAGAAACGCTGAGTATATAGTTTTGTCATGACTTTCCAAAAATTATAAGTGTACTCCGCTTAATTTCAGTATCGTAAAAATTATTTAAATGGTTTTATATTTAATAACTGAGGAACAGTGACAAAATTATATCCTTCATTGTGTAGTGTATGGATAGTATGTGGCAATGATTGAACTGTATCAAGCAGACTTTCCCCCCTGCCGCCTGCACAATGCTGTAAAATGATTGCTCCTGGACGAACATTAGATAGTATATTGGTTGATACTTGCTGCGCGGTAAGTCCATCCCAGTCCAGGCTATCGACATCCCAATAAATAATCTTATCTCCAAGTGCCATAATTTCTCGGATAACACTCACATTTAATGCACCATATGGAGGTCGAAAAAGAACAGGTCTTACTCCAGCCAGTCTGTGAATCTCGTTCGCGGTACTTTCAATCTGACTTCGTACTTGATTCAGTGGAATTTTAGTTAAATTAGGATGGCTCCATGTATGGTTGCCAACCACGTGCCCTTCCCTTATAATTCTTGTAAGAACATGGGGATGTTGTTGTATGCGATTTCCAACACACATAAATGTTCCTTTTATATTGAAATGTTTTAAAACATCAAGCACCATCGGAGTCCAAACATCATCTGGTCCATCATCAAATGTTAGAGATATTGCCTTTTGATTTGTCGGTCCATGCAAAATCACTTCATGTGGAAACATGGAAGACCAATCAACATGTTGAGTATGCGGAGGTCGTTCTTCCGCTCGTTCAGGACCATTTTGAAATGGAGCAAGTTGTCTATTAAAAACTTGCTCATAGCCAATAGGAATTTGATTTGAACCACTAACAGCACTTTGTAACTGGTTTGGATAAGAGTAACTATGATTTGCTATTTCTAAAGATTGATTATTAGAGTAAAAAGTCCTTTGTTGCAGGTACAATTGGTTATAGAACTGATCTAACTTAAAAATATTTATCACCCCTGTTATTTTTAATCATCAAAAATATGACGGATTAAAAAAGTTGGAATTAAAAAACAAAAGTTGTTAATCTGTTTTTTCATTATTAAAATGCTTCAACTTAATATGGTTAAAAAATAAAAACCCACTTCTACGAGTTTTAAAAAACCCCTTGTAAATTCACCAGTTATTAATCTATTATCCGCAGAGCATGAATAAATTAATGCCATTAATAAAAATATCAACATACTTCAAAGTTTCGATAGTTTTACATCGTCCATGTGTATTTTTTATTAGAGGAAAACTGACTGGTAAACTTACGATAATTCAAATTCTAAAAAATAAAGCACCTGACAAAGTATATTTTTTTAAGTTCAGGCACTTTATTTTTTGACTGTTAAAGAGCTTATTCTTTATTTCAAATTTCATTTTATTATATTAACTTGTATGTCCTTTGGTGCCTGTGTGATGATGGTGAACATGGTTGTGAGTATGATGTGCGAATGTTGTGTACGTTGATGATGTGTGCCGGCTGGTTGTTGTCTATAAAATACCTGATCTATCTAAGATGCTTGGTGGGATCTGCATATTGCCGATAAAAAGGCATTCCTTGATAAGGGATTATAAAAATTCATTTTTATCCCTCCTCACAAATTTCTTCTCACTCACATAATTAAAATATGACTGTCAGGTTAAAGGGCCATAGGGCATTTAACCATTTTTTCATATCCATGGGGTAATTATAATTATATATTAAAAGAGTGGTTTTTTACGTAACACATCTTAACTAGGCCTCTAAAAATGGTAACTGTAGCTGCAAAAAACCTCATTAATTAATCTGTACTTTTCTTCAGTTCGTTTCATCTGTTTAAAAATAAAACTTTGATTCATCATATTAATACTAAGAAAAAAGAGAGTCTCTCAAAAGTTTAGTAGGCATCCTCTTGGAATTTCTCCAAAAATTGGATTAACTGTTAAAAGATAATATAGTTTTAAAATGCCATTTAAACTTCCAAAAATACAAAATCTTATTATAATAAATCTATATTCCCATAACTTTTTACTAGTTTATAAAACGTTTACGTTATATAAAGAAAAATTACAAAAGACAATTTACTAACATAGGTGCAAATCATTACATCTTGTATATCATATGTTTTGCCATGTTGTCCGTAATTAGTAACATCAATCTATCTCAGCCATTGATATGGAGGGGCCATACATATAATTGAATTTGAAGGTGTTTTAATCTTTGTAATTTTAAGTATTTTAAATCCTACTCGATGTAGTGCAAACATTTCAGATAATACATTGTACCGAAGTTAGATCTATTTAAAAGGGAGCTGAATTAATGAAAAAAATTTTATCTTCTATCATCTTGGCATCATCACTTATACTTCCTACATCTACATTCGCAATGCAAGAACAAACAACATCGAGTCTTAAAGGTATAGATGTGTCCCATTGGGATGGAAATATTAACTGGAACAGTGTAAGAGCAAGCGGGGTAAAATTCGCCTATATTAAAGCAACTGGTTCAGGTTCTAATGGCTTGTATTCAGATACACAATTTACTGCCAATGTTAAATGCGCAAAGGCAGCTGGTGTTGCAGTTGGTGCATATCATTATGCATTACCTTCAGCTCCGTATTCTTCTTCGGAAGCGGTAAAGCAAGCCGATTTTTTTGTATCTACCATGAAAGCTTCTATGCCATCATTTGGTGACATCATGCCCGTTTTAGATTTTGAGAATAACGGTTCCTTATCTCCAACAGATCAAGTAAACTGGATTAGAACCTTCATTAAAGCAGTTAAAGTTGAAACAAATAGGAATGTTATGCTATATACATCAGAAGATTTCATCCAAACAAATGGTGATCTGAATAATCAATTAAGTGATATACCTCTATGGATTGCTTATTGGCCTGCAATAAACAGTGACACTATACCACCAAATATAGCTGGTTGGACTAATTGGACTGTTTGGCAATATAGCGATACTGATGTAGTACCTGGAATTACTGGTCAAACTGATATCGATTATGGTACAAAATCATTAGACAGTTTAGGAGGATATCTGACTAAAACTACAGCAACATCTGCAGCTAATACAGCGACTACAACAACTATAACTAAAACAACAAATTCAACAGTAATACCAGTTAGTAAAATTATATCTCCAACTACTAAGAAACCTGTTCTTAAATATAAAAAAGTAACACACTGATACTACGTCAAGAAAATAGACACAGATTTTTCTACCGCGCTTTCGCTTGGTGGCCTTCATAAAAAAGTTTAAATAAAGTACGATTTAAACTTTTTTATGAAGGTAAAATCAGACTGCTGAATTTCCATACATTCGCTCAAATTCATTTGGTGAATAGTACCCCAACGTGGAATGTATCCTCTTAGAATTGTAGAAGAACTCAATGTATTCAAACAATGATTTCTTTGCTTCTTCTCTAGTTTTGTACTTGGTTTGGTATACCAGCTCGCGTTTAAGAATGCCGTGAAAAGATTCAATACAAGCATTGTCGTAACAGTTTCCTTTTCGGCTCATGCTGCCTATCATATTATACTTATCTAATAATTTTTGATATTCAAA
>JAUZPL010000082.1 GCA_030705955.1 Bacillota bacterium
CGGGTGGCTCTTATTATAGTGATTTACGTATTTCTCATGGTTACAAGGAGCCTCATAAAATTAAAACATGGTGCCTGGGAAATGAAATGGATGGCCCATGGCAAATTGGCCATAAGACTGCCGCAGAATATGGAAGGGTTGCGCAAGAAGCCGCAAAAGTCATGAAGTGGGTGGACCCGACCATTGAACTCGTTGCATGCGGAAGCTCAAACCGAAAAATGCCAACATTCGCAGATTGGGAAGCAACTGTCCTTGATCATACATATGATCATGTGGAATTTATTTCTCTCCATCAATATTATGGGAACCGTGATAACGACCTCTCCAACTATTTAGCGTTGTCTCTTGAAATGGATGACTTTATCCGTTCGGTCATCTCTATTGCAGACTATATCAAAGCGAAAAAACGCGGAAAGAAAAATATCAATCTTTCTTTTGATGAGTGGAATGTTTGGTACCACTCCAACGAAGCGGATAAGAAGATTGATCCATGGAGCATTGCGCCGCCGCAGCTTGAGGATATCTATAACTTTGAGGACGCTTTATTGGTTGGATGTATGCTGATCACCTTGTTGAAGCACGCGGACCGCGTGAAAATTGCCTGCCTTGCCCAATTGGTAAACGTGATTGCGCCGATTATGACAGAAGACAATGGAACAGCATGGAAACAAACGATTTTCTATCCATATATGCATACCTCCGTATATGGACGCGGGGTTGCGTTGAATCCGATCATTTCCAGCCCTAAGTATGACAGCAAGGATTTTACGGATGTACCTTATTTGGAGTCAACAGCAGTTTACAATGAAGAGAACGAACAATTAACGATTTTCGCGGTAAACCGCCATCAGACGGAAGGTCTGGACCTGGAGTGCGATATCCGCAATTTCGAAGGATATAAGGTTGTCGAGCATATCGTGCTTGAAAATGATGACATGAAACTAACCAATTCAGCGAAAGGCACACCGGTTGCCCCTCATTCAAACGGCAATGCCACGATTGAAAATGGTTCGATTACAGCAGTCCTGCCTAAATTATCCTGGAACGTAATCCGGTTGGCCAAAAGATAAACGCAAAAAACCATATCTTACGTAAGATATGGTTTTTTTTGTAAATATTATTTATTAGATTCAAAAACTTTTCACTCGAGATTATTAGATTTTTGTATTCAAATTTTGCCGATAAGCTAATACATATCTTTGGAGGGATTAGAAATAATGCAGGCCTATTTATTTGTCCATTTTAAGGAAAAGAGGACACCGGATGGAGAACAGGTTTACTTTGGGGTTAGTAAGGATGGTTTTACGTGGGAAGAAATTAATGACGGAAATCCTGTTTTATGGAGTTATTATGGCGATAAGGGAGTTAGAGATTTTACAATTACTAGAACCAAAGAAGGCAGATTTGTTATTTTAGCAACAGACTTAAGTTTGTCATACGGTATGTTGAATCAGTATCAACATTCATGGGGGGAAATCAGCAGAAACGGAAGCAAATGTCTGGTTCTTTGGGAGTCTGATGATTTGATTCACTGGTCAGAACAGAGAATGGTAAAACTGGGAGATGATGACTTCGGCTGTTTGTGGGCACCGGATGTTATTTATGATAAGAAAAATGATGATTATGTCATTCACTGGTCTTCAGCCCATAGCACTAATAACTATGGAGAAAAGGGAATTTATTACTCCCGAACAAAGGATTTTGTGAATTTTACAAAAGCCCATGTTTTGTATCAGAAAGAAGATAGTGGAGTCATTGACTCTGCAATGTATGAGGAAGACGGAAAGTATTATTTATTCTTAAAAAGTGAGAAGAATCCTGCTAGAATTATTCTTATGGAATCAGAGAATATAACTGGACCATTTGAGAAGATTGAAGACTTTGATAAAAACATGGAGTCACTCCAAGAAGGACATTACGAAGCTCCAACAGCAGTTAAATTGGGAGATAGCAGATGGTGTTTATTCTTGGATTTTTATGGATGTTCAGCAGAGGAACAAGGGTATGTTCCGTTCATAGCAGACAAAATGTCAAAAGGAAAATTCATTCGTTCGGATCAATCATTTACGTTCCCATACGGCTATAAACATGGTACCATTTTGACGATTACCATGGAAGAATATGAAAGATTAAAGTCTTATAAAAAGCTACCATCCGAGTATTAGGCGTATCAAGGTTTTTTCAAAATTAAACTTAAAAAGCTGTTGATGAGATTATCAACAGCTTTTTCATTTGCAAAACAAATTCAAAAAATATAGCCTTTTGAGACATAACTAACATAGTAAACCACAAGAAACGATAAAGTTAAAAGATGAATATTTTAAAAAGTTAAAAAAGTAATTGACTCATAAATTAGTAAGCGTTAACATTAATGTATATCAAGTAACATTTTTGTTATAAACCGTAACTTTCATCAAAGGTCTCCATTCATAAATTTTTTCCTACTCATTCAAGAATCCGCACATTGCATATACTTTTGACTCCTTAAATTGTTTACGTACACGAAAAATAAAGTATGTTTATTTTTTGTTATTGTACTTTCATTTTCCTTCTATTTTAACTTTTATTCCTACAATTAGTTGTATTTCGTGAACGTACACAAAAAACTGTGTACGTTCACGTTACATAAAATTCCTTTTCTTTAACTCTATTTACCTACTAAAAAGACTGTTTGAAAGGGGAGGACAAAAGAATAGTTTATAAATAGTTATCTGAATAGTTTTTTGAGAAAAGATATTTCGATAATGGAGGAAAACAAATGAAAAAGGTTGTAAGTGGAATTCTTGCTCTTTCTTTATCCGCATCCATGCTGGCTGCCTGTTCCAGTGACAAGGCCTCGAGTGGACAAGCAACAAATGTAGGGAAGGATGGAAGGGTACAATTAACTGCACTCATTACAAAACATCCATTAACAGAAGACGTTTCAAAAATGAAATGGTTACAAGATGTAGAGAAAAAAGCAGGCGTAGATATCAAATGGCAACAGGTAACAGCAGACTGGGGTCAGAAAAAAGGTACATTGCTTGCCAGTGGCGATATTCCGGACTTAATTATTGGACCTAATGCTGTAACTGATGCTGACTACGTTCAATACAATGGCTTATTTGAGGACTTATCGAAGGATATGAAGAGCCTGCCAAATGTTGAAAAAATGTTCACAGAACATCCTGAAACGAAGCAAATTGCAACCCAACTTGATGGAAATATTTATGGTCTTCCTAAATATCAACGATTTTGGCCGGCAACTGCCACCAGGATGTTTATCAATCAAAAATGGCTTGACAAACTTGGTTTGAAAATGCCGACAAATTGGGATGAGTTATATAATGTTTTAGTAGCGTTTAAGAAAGATGATCCAAATGGAAACGGTCAACAGGATGAGATTCCGATGGACTTTGCACCACCAGGGACGATTAGCGGTTTCTTTGAGCCTACCATGCTTTTGGGGAGCGAAGGAATTACATTAACTGATGCAAGCGGCAATGGTTACTTTGTAGAAAACGGAAAGGTAAAGAACTTTGTTACTGATGACCGTTTCAAAAAATTGGTTGAATTCCTTCACAAATGCTATGCAGCCGGATTAATCAACAAAGAAGTATTTACTCAGGATTATACCAAGTTCCAATCAGTTGCCCGCGGATCTGGAGATGCCGCAAAGGTTGGCTTTACTTGGGGTTGGGAAGTAACAGACCGTTTCGGTAACCAATTGGCTCCACAATATACTTCAATGCCTCAAATAAAGGAATCAGCCGATTCTACAGCTAAATTATCCTGGAGCTATGATTATAATGGACTAAACTATGGCGCGAACATGATTACCATGTCTGCAAAGACCCAAAATAAAGCAGCGGCATTGAAATTTATAAATGCGTTATATGATACAAAAGTAAGTATGCAGGTATTGTTTGGTTCCTTAGGCACGAATATTGCGGATAATGGAGATGGAAGCTATAAAGTATTGCCTCCGGCAGATTCGAAAATGGACCCGGGTACATGGAAATGGACTTCAACTTGGGCAGATAACGGTCCGATGTATATTTCCGATAATTTAAAATTAACACTTGGTACGGATATGCAATCTGTCGGTAAACAAACTGAACCATTAGCTCCAGTTTTAAATGCGGTTGATAAGAGTAAAGACGTATTCCCTGGCATGTTTATAAAATACAGTAAAGATGACAATTCCAAATTAAGTTTAAACGATACCAACCTTAATACATTGGTGCTTGCTAAATACTCTCAATGGATTACTAAGGGCGGTATTGAAAACGATTGGAATACCTATTTAAACAATGTAAAGAAGGCCGGTTTAGAGGATAATCTTAAAATTATGCAAAAATACTATGACAAATATATGAGCAGCCAGAAATAAATTATTTCTTTAGAAGATGCTGCATCACACCCAGTGATGCAGCATCGTCTAAAATAAAAGGAGGTATGATTTTGTGGCTTTTTCGAACCCTGAAACGAAAAAAATCAGCGGGAACATGCCAAGTATATCAGGTGCACAATTATCCAGGAAATCTTCCAAATTATCTTCATTAAAAAGAGATTATCAATTATGGATTATGATAATGCCGGCAATTGCCGTCATTATTATTTTTAACTATATACCAATGTATGGGATTCAGTTGGCATTCCGGGATTTTGATTTTACGAAGGGGCTCACTGGGGGACAGTGGAGAGGATTTTATTACTTTGAACAATTTATTAATAATTACCAGTTTAAAGATTTAATGACAAATACTGTTGTTATTAGTTTAGCCTCTATTATTTTAGGATTTCCCGCCCCAATTATTTTAGCATTGATTATCAATCAGGTTATATGGAAAAGGTCTAAAAAGACGTTACAAACGACAGTATATTTGCCACACTTTATTTCTACTGTAGTAATGGTAGGATTATTGAATGTTCTTTTATCACCTAATACAGGTATTGTTGGACTATTAATGAAACATATTGGACTTGGAGATATTGATTTATTAGGTTCTACCAAAGCGTTTGTTCCTGTATATGTTATTTCCGATATTTGGCAGCATTGTGGATGGAATAGCATCATTTATTTAGCTGCATTATCAAGTGTCGATCCACAATTGTATGACTCAGCAAAAATTGATGGAGCGAGCAGATGGCAAACGATTCGATATGTGGATTTGCCTGCCATTGTTCCCACTATGATTATTCTATTTATTCTTAGTATGGGAAATGTCTTGAATACAGGATTTGAAAAAGTGTTCTTAATGCAAAACGCATTGAATCTGCCTGTCTCTGAGGTTATTGCAACCTATGTTTATAAGATTGGTATCATTTCGAATCAATTTAGTTATTCAGCGGCGATAGGTTTATTTAACACCCTCATTAACTTTGTTTTCCTATTAGGAATGAACTTTATAGCGAAGAGATTCTCAAATATTAGCTTATGGTAATAAACAAAATTTAAGAAATAATTGGGTGCACATACAATATAGGCTATGGAAGGAGGAAACATCTTGAGGTTTTTTAGCAAAGGAAAAACTGCCTCTGATATGATTTTTGATGCTGTTATTTTTATATTAAGTGTTTGCATATTTGTAGTCATTGCCTATCCATTGTATTTTGTCATTATTGCTTCGGTCAGTGACTCCACGCTTGTGTCTACTGGCCAAGTAACGTTAATTCCAAAAGGATTTAGTCTTTTTGGATACCAGGAAATTTTCAAGGATTCAAGAATTTGGATAGGTTATAAAAATACGATTATCTATACAGTGCTTGGAACATTCATTAATTTATTGTTTACGTTACCTGCAGCCTATGTTTTATCAAGACAAGAATTTAAAGCAAGAAGATTTATCATGTTTATTTTTATCGTAACCATGTTTTTTAACGGAGGACTTATTCCTACCTACCTATTAATGAAAGATTTGCATATGACCAATACGATGTGGGTGTTTATTTTTCCTTTCTGTGTTAATGTATTTAATCTTATTATTACACGGACATTTTTTGAGAATTCAATACCGAAAGAATTGTTTGAAGCGGCGCAAATGGATGGCTGCACACATTTTCAGTTTTTTGGGAAAGTGGCCTTGCCTTTATCTAAAGCTGTCATATCCGTTGTTGGACTTTATTATTTAGTTGGTCACTGGAATGATTTCTTCACAGGATTAGTCTACATTCGGGACTATAGTTTACAGCCTCTTCAAATTGTATTAAGGGATATTCTTGTGTCCAATCAGGTCTTTTCCGAGGGTGCAGGTTCTGGTGGAGCAGCAGGGGGATACGCACAGCGATATGCCGACCAGGTAAAATATGCTGTTATTATCGTTTCTACTTTACCAATCTTAATTGTTTATCCATTTATTCAAAAGTACTTTGAAAAGGGCGTTATGATTGGCTCGGTAAAAGGATAATCTAGATTTGCGTAAAAAATGGTGCTCTATTTAAAGCCGTAATAAATTTTGCATTTTAAAAAAATAGAATGTATTTGCTTAACTTAAGCAAATACATTCTATTATGGATTAAATTACTATAGAGCTAAGTAAAAAAGAAGGTGCTCTTAAAGAATAAGAAAAAAATTAAAGAAAATACATAATTCTTAGGAGAAAAAGTAATGGAAAATATTGTGCTATTAGAAGGAATATTTAAAGAATCACAAGAAAAGGGAAAGGAGTATCTGATTTATCTTGATATTGATAGGCTTATGGCACCGTGCTATGAAGCCGTTTCACTGCGGCCTAAGAAACAGCGTTTTGGGGGATGGGAATCAACGGCGATTGCCGGCCATTCTATTGGACACTGGCTTTCTGCAGCTTCTACAATGTATACGGTTACCAAAGACGAACAATTAATGAAAAAGCTTGAATATGCGGTTAACGAACTAGCTTATGTTCAAAGCTATGACCCGGATGGGTACGTAAGCGGGTTTCCTCGAACATGTTTTGATCAAGTTTTTACGGGGGATTTTGAGGTCGGGAATTTTAGTCTCGCAGGTGGATGGGTGCCTTGGTATAGTATCCACAAGATCTATGCCGGGCTTATAGACGTCTATACACTTACTGGGAACAAGCTTGCACTAGAGGTGGTCACTAAGCTTGCAGATTGGGCCAAAAAGGGAACAGACAATTTAACTGAAGACCAATTCCAAAAGATGCTCATTTGTGAACATGGCGGAATGAATGAGGCGATGGCTGATCTTTATAGAATTACAGGCAATGAGGATTATTTAAATTTAGCTATTAGATTTTGTCATAGGGAAATATTGGATCCTTTATCAAGAGGAGAAGATGACTTAGAGGGTAAACATGCAAATACTCAGATTCCGAAAATTATAGGGGCAGCTAAACTCTATGAAATTATAAGAAATGAAAATTTTAAGAATATGGCGGTTTTCTTTTGGAAGGAGGTAACGAAGAACCGATCGTATATCATTGGTGGGAATAGCATTGACGAACATTTTGGTCCAGTCAATAAAGAAACTTTAGGTGTCCAGACATCAGAGACCTGCAATACCTATAATATGCTAAAACTTACTGAGCATTTGTTCAATTGGTCCCAAAGGTCAGAGTATATGGACTACTATGAAAAAGCACTCTACAATCATATTCTTGCTTCACAAGACCCTGATTCTGGAATGAAGACTTATTTTGTTTCTACACAACCTGGACACTTTAAAGTTTATTGTTCACCGGATGATTCTTTCTGGTGTTGTACAGGTACGGGGATGGAAAATCCTGCTCGCTATCCAAGAAGCATTTATTATCAAAAACAGGAAGAGTTATATGTAAATCTATTTATCGCTTCTGAATTAAGGATGAGCAATGGAAAAGTAAAAATTAGACAAGAAACAGATTTCCCAAGAACAAATATAGTCCGATTATATTTCCAAGAGGCACAATCAGAATTTATAAATGTGCATATTCGTAAGCCCTATTGGGTTAAAGGAAATCTGATTGTACGGGTAAATGGGATTGAAACCCAACCTAGTACGCAAAATGGTTACCTGAACATCGGTCGGCAGTGGGTTTCAGGGGATATCATCGAATTCACTCTACCAATGGAACTTCAAACCTATACTGCAAAAGATAACCCATTGAAAGTCGGAATTATGTATGGACCGATCGTCCTGGCAGGGGCATTGGGAACGGAGAATTTCCCGGAATCTGATATCCTGGCTGATCATTTGAAATTGAATAACTATCCATTGATTGAAGTACCGACACTTGTAGCTGATAAGGGGGGGTTAAACAAGTGGATTAAACCGGTTGATGATTCTTCGTTGACATTTGTAACAGGGAATATAGGCCAGCCGGGGAATGTCAAGGTAACACTCATTCCATTTTATAATCTGCACCATCAGCGGTATACCTTATATTGGAACTTAATGGATGAGGAAGCCTATGAAACATTTGTCGACAAAGAACAAGAGGAGCTTAAAAGATTAAGAGACATAACCGTTGATGTTATCCAGCCAGGCGAACAGCAGCCGGAAATTGAACATGGTATTCAGCATAAAAACTCAAATACAGGATATTTTAACGTTGTCCAAAAGCAGTGGCGCGACAGTCGCGGGGAAGGCTTCTTCTGTTATGAAATGGCAGTAGATCCTGAAAAGCAAATGTATTTGCAAGTTTCCTATTATGGCAGAGATAAGACATTTTACGTTGATGGAAAAGTATATGTGCGTGATTTTTCCATTTTTGTTGATGGAACTGTAATTGCCCGACAAAAGCTGGATGGCGGTCTATCGGATGGCCTTATTGATATATGTTATGAAATACCTTTTTCATTGACTGAAGGAAAACAAAAGGTTCAAGTGAAATTTCAATCTGAAGAAGGGCAGGCAGCAGGTGGGGTCTACGGCGTTAGAGTGGTGAACTCTGTGGCTTCTTCAGTAAAAGGATGATTATGATTTTGGACTCTCATTAAAAGGAATGGCACAAATAAAAGGAGAGAAATCCATGACTATAGCAGAAAATCCAAACATTATTAAGAGTTTTCGTTATAATCATGTATCATTAAAAAATAGCCACTGGAAAAAACAAAGGGACGATACTATTGAATTGTATTTAGGAATACCCAATGATGATTTACTCCATTACTTTCGACAAAGGGCTGGTCTGAATTCCGAAGTAAATGGCCTTGCGGGATGGTATGGAACCAATGCCAATACATTTGGGCAGAAGCTGGGTGCATTAGCAAAACTATATTGTGTCTCAGGAGATTACCGTTTAAAAGAAAAGGCTCTATTTTTAGCCGAAGAATGGATAGAATGCGCAGATGCTTCACCCATAACATTTGAATGTGATACGTATGTATACGATAAATTAATGGGTGGATTCCTGGATTTATATGAATATCTTGGATATAAAAAGATAGGAAAGTACATTTCGACGTTAACGGATTATGCTATAAATCAATTTAAAAGGGATATTAAGAGGGATGGCCTGCAAGATCATGAACTTTGGTCCAACCATATGATCGAATGGTACACCCTGCCAGAAAATCTTTATCGCGCATACCAATTATTGGGGAAAGAAAAGTACCGGGAATTTGCCCAGGAATGGGACTACGGTTATTTATGGGATAAATTGAATAACTCTAATTTCCAAATTGGACCACGTCATGCCTACAGTCAGATAAATAGCTTATCAAGTGCAGCACGTGCATTTGAAGTAACAGGGGACAACAGATATCTGTCTGCAATGAAAATTGCATATGAGGAAATTACCTCTCATCATATATTTGCAACTGGAGGATACGGGCCAGCGGAATGTTTATTCACAGAAAAAGAAGGATATTTGGGTGATTCGCTTAAGTCAACATGGGACCAAACTCTTACTGATCCGTTTTATGTCAATTTTGGGGGAAGCAAGGTAACCAGAAATGATACTTGGGGCAGCTGCGAGATTTCTTGTTGTGCATGGGCAGTATTCAAATTCTGCAACTATTTATTACAGTTTACCGGTGATGCCAAATATGGTGATTGGGTGGAGAAGATGCTTTACAATGGAACGGGTGGACAACTGCCGATTACCCCTGAAGGGAAGGTGATGTATTATGCAAATTACTTTCTGGATGGAGCTATTAAAACTGTAGAGGATAGAAGGCTGCAAGAGGGCGGGCAATCTTTTGAATGGCAATGCTGTACGGGGACATTCCCTCAAGATGTGGCGGAGTACGCCAATATGCTTTATTACTTTGATAATGAAGGAATCTATATTAGTCAGTATCTGCCCTCAAAGGTAGAATGGAAAAAAGACAATTCAGTCATTCAACTGGAAAACTATTCTTTGTATCCTGAAGAAAGTCAAATTAAATTCAGGATTTCTGTTGAAGAAAGCGTGGAATTCATTTTAAAATTAAGGATTCCTGCTTGGGCTACAGGGAAAAATTCTTTAAAAATAAATGGGAAGAAAATAGAGGCTTCATTGGCCCCTAATACTTGGGCACAGGTAAAAAGAGTATGGAGCGATGGAGATATTATAATAGTAGACTTCCCTTTTTCGCTTTATTTTAAAGCAGTTGATGATTATAACAAGGATATTGTTGCATTAAATTACGGTCCATTTGTTTTAGTTGCCAATAAGATGACAAAATTTATTGGTGATGTCAATCAGGCATCCTCTTGGATTCATCCTGTGGAAGGCAAGAACTTTACCTTTGTTACCGACAAAGGCCATGTTGAGGGGTATGACTTTCTAACTAGGACCTTTACTCCCTACTATAAAGTTGGGGAAATGCAGTGGTATTATATGTATAACCGGATTAAACAAAAATAGTGATACTATGCTTATATAGCTATCGATTGTTTGAATGATAGCTATTAATTTTTTTATATTTAGTTCAGTTAAATTTGAATGTTGATTTCCGCCCAGGCACTCGCTTTTAAGTGGTCGGAAATCAACATTCTCGGCGCAAAGCGGTGATCATGGGTACCCATGACCTGCTTTTTCCTGCAGGAGTCTCGCGTATCCGCCCCAATCAACATAGTATTAGCTAAATTAAAAATAAGATTTACCAAAGCCTTATATTTAAAAAAGGCTTTCGGTTTTTTAAAATTTTTAACTATTTATGATTGTCAGTGCTTACATTTTCTATTAATCTTAAATTAAAAATATTACGAAATAATATACAGGGAAAATGTGGGGGAAATATGAGGGTTACAGTAAAGGATATCGCCAAATACTGTGGTGTTTCATCGGGTACGGTTGACAGGGCATTGAATAATCGTCCGGGTATAAAGCTTAAAACCAAACAAAAGGTTTTAGAGGCAGTAAAAAAATTAAATTACCGTCCTGATTTTACAGCGAGAAGTTTAGTAAAAGGAAGAACAATGACATTGGGAATTGTGTTATTCGATTTGTATAACAGATCCTTTGCACAATTATTAAATGCTGTAGAATTAAAGGCAAGAGAGCATGGATATTTTTTATATATAGCTCTTACCGATAAAGACCCGGAAAATGAGAAGCAATGTATTGAGTATTTGGCAAACCATAAAGTAGACGGAATTATCCTGTTTTCAGTAAATCAAGGAATAGAGTTTGAACAATATTTACAAGATTTTTCTATTCCTATCATCACTATTTTTAATTTTATATCAGAAAATTGGGAATACGTAGGGATACAAGAACGAGCCGCCATGAGAGATGGTGTGAATCATATTATTGAAAAAGGATATAAAAATTTTATCTATATCTGCCCTCCTTTAAAACATATGGGAAAAGCAAACATTTACACACAAGAAGAAAGATTAAAAGGACTTTTAGAAGCATTACATACAAAAGGAATAAATGATGAACCATTAATCATCAAGCACAATGACTATTTAAAAGAGTTACAAAAAGTGAAGTTTGCAAAAGATAATAAGACAGCAATAGTTTGTTCTTGCGATCTTTATGCACTTGAAGTAATGAATTATCTAAAGCAAAAAGGTGTGAAAATTCCTGAGGAAGTCGGTTTGATGGGATTTGACAATATTGATGTTTTAAAATATTTAACACCAAAGTTAACCACTATTGAATATCCTGTAGAAGAAATTGGCTTTATAGCGGTTGAAAGTCTAATTAAAAAAATAGAAAATGGTTATTTTACAGATACCTCTCTTTCACTTGAATATAAATTAATTGTTGGGGAATCGATTTAATTAACTTTACAATCTATCAATCGGAGCTTTTTTTGAAATAAAGTCCTAAATTATAATCCTTCAGGAAAATGGTGATAAAATGAATATTTTAGATAGTAAATTTTACTCCTTATTGGATAAGCTTTCTAATTTTTTTATATTAAACACTTTTTGGATTATCTCTTGTATTCCAATTATCACAGTTGGACCGGCTACCGCTGCTATGTTTGGAGTGGTTAGACAATGGAAATTAAACCAGGATACGAGTGTGGTTCGCAACTATTTTCGCTATTTCAAAGAGAATTTTAAACAGAGTTTTTTAATAGGAATCCTATGGATCATCATTTCACTTCTCCTCTATCTGAATTATTTTTATTTGGCTCAAGACCATTCATCATTCAAATATGTCATTTTGGTTCCTCTATTACTTATAAGCCTATTTTTTATGGCTACTTCAGCATATTTATTTTCCATTATTACTCATTATAAGGTGAATTGGAAAAGTGCTATTAAAAATTCATTTTTTATTGCTGTGGTAAACTTTCCTACAACCGTTATAATATTAATAATGTTATCGTTAATTACAGCTATCTTGATTTATTTACCTGCAACCTCTTTAATTCTATTTAGCATAGGAGCATACCTTAATTTTTCCCTATGTAATCGTGCATTTAAGAAATTTGAACAAATAAGGATGGTTCATAATACGAGTAGTGCAAATTGAACAAAATGAGTACAGTGAAATGGAGCATCGCCAAAAGGGATACTCCATTTTTTTCACTTGTCAACTATAGGATTAAACTTGTTTTAATATATAAAGTTTAGAAGAAAAATCATTCCGGTGATCGCGCTCCCAAAATTCGAATTCCCTGTCCGTATAATCTCCTGCCAAGAGGATTCCAACATTCATTAGTTCATCGCCATAATGGGTTGAATTCTTTCCTTCTATCTTGTAAAGTTTGTCAGCTTCAAGGCCTTTTAACTTAATACGGTAATATTTATCATTTGGTTTTGCTAGTACTTTATAATAACCAACAAACGCTTCTTTTTTATCTTTTGATACGATCATCCATGAAACTTCATTTGATTCAAATGGATTTTGCAATCGGAAGAATTGCCCGTTTCTAATTAGCTTTTGTTTCTCTCTAAAAAAGGCTATTTGTTCTTGTATCTTTCTTTTCTCTTCATCACTTAATTTGGTCATATCTAATTCGTACCCAAATGTACCAAAATAAGCAACATTGGCTCTTGTATCTAATGGTGTTGTACGCCCAACCTGATGATTTGGGACAGCTGAAACATGACTGCCAATGCAATTTAAAGGATAAACCATTGATGCTCCATACTGAATCTTTAGTCTTTCGACTGCATCAGTATCATCACTGGCCCAGCCTTGAGGAGCGTAATATAACAATCCCGGATCGAATCTTCCTCCACCGCTTGCACAGGATTCAAAAAGAATTTCCGGATATTTTTCTATTAAACGTTCATAAAGCTTATAAACGCCCAATATATACCTGTGGCAAACCTCGCCTTGTTGATCAACGTCAAGCACTGAAGAATAAATCTCTGTCATATTACGATTCATATCCCATTTAATATATGAAATTTTTGAATTAGAAATAACATTATCCATAAGGGTAAAGACATAATCTACTACTTCAGCTCTGGAAAAGTCCAAAATAAATTGATTCCGCCCATGTGACTGATTACGGTTTGGAGTAGCTATAATCCAATCGGGATGCTCCTTATAAAGTAGGGTATCTTTACATACCATTTCAGGCTCGAACCATAGGCCAAACTTCATTCCTAATCCTTCAATTTTTTCCGATAATCCTTTAATTCCATCTGGTAGTTTTTTCTTATTATCAAACCAGTCCCCTAAGGAACCTTTGTCGTCATTCCGATTGCCAAACCAGCCATCATCTAACACGAACAACTCGATACCAAGATTACTGGCTGATTTGGCCATGGTTAGAATTTTTTCCTCATTAAAATGAAAATAAGTGCCTTCCCAGTTATTAATCAATATCGGCCGGTCTTTGTCGCGCCAATAACCCCTAACCAGACGGGTACGATATAAATCGTGATAAATCTGGCTCATACCGTTTAACCCTTTATCCGAATATACCATAACACACTCTGGAGTTTGGAAGGTTTCCTTAGGGTTTAACTTCCATTTAAACTGAAACGGATTAATTCCCATCATGACCCTTGTTACGTCATATGTATCTACTTCAACCTGCCCCAGGAAATTACCGCTATATACTAAGCTAAATCCATAAACTTCACCATCATGTTCAGTAGTTGCAGGCCTTTTTAACGCCAAAAAGGGATTATGAATATAGCTGCTCGCTCCTCTTGCACTATAAATGGACTGAACCCCTCTTGATAATTTCTTTACTTCTATATGAGTTTCCCGAGCCCATGCACCTGAAAGATGGATCATTTCAAAATCACTATCCGGGAAATCTACACTGGAACTCATAGCGTGATTAATATAAAAAGGCTCATCACCATCATTGACGAATCTCACATTTCTGCAAAGAACATCTTGATTGCAAAAAATTGTATAACTTAAAATTAATTTGCTCTTTAAAACATCATCCATCAATGTGATTTCTAATGTTTCCGCTTCATCATTGACTTCCACATAGGTGGCAGGTAAATCTTTTAGTGCAGGCTTTCCTCGAGAAATGTTATAACTATTATAACGATAATTGGTTATCGTACTTCCTA
>JAUZPL010000083.1 GCA_030705955.1 Bacillota bacterium
AAAAAGGAGGTGTTATATGAGAGTTTTGAAAAACACTTATGGGGTTAGTATTGGGTTTATTCCAAAAGTATCAAGATTAAGCTTGATGAATAAATTAACTGGTTCTTCTTTAGATAGAAAAGTAAAAGAGATTCCGGATTATTTAGAAAAAGATCCTATGGAAAAACTTTTAGAAAAGCCACTTAAAATTGATGAGTATGATGAAAGCATTTATAAGCTCCGTTCTATGTCTCCAAGAACTAAAGCAAAAATCCGGAAGAAAGTAATTGCTTTTGGACGTCAAAGTAAAAAGCTAAGTTTTGTTACTCTCACTTTTTCGAACAAGGTAACGGACCGGCAAGCAATAAAGGCTCTTGGCGCTTTCTTGGATAATGTTTCTAAGCGTAGTAGGGATTTTCAATACTTATGGGTCGCGGAAAAACAAACCAAAAATGAAATGTTTAAAGACAATATTCATTTTCATCTTATCACCAACAAGTTCTGGAATATAAAACGTTGGTGGAATTACTGGCTTGATGTACAAAAGAAGCAAGGCATTGTTCCAAGGGATGAAAACTTTAAACCTTCCTCCGCTTTTGATGTACGAGTTATTAACTCTAATAATATAAAAAGTGTAGGCAATTATATTACCAAATACATCACAAAAAATACGGGGAAATATAGGTGCATGGTTTGGAATTGTTCCAGAAAAATTTCTCAATTGTATACAGACTTTTATTCAGAGGAAAGTTTTTTAACTCAACTTGAAAAGCTCGAACAAGCCAACCAGTTAGGAGGTAAAATAAAAACATACAATCAAGAACATTGTAGTATTCATTTAATCCCGTTGAATAACCTTACTAACAGGCTTTACAATAGGATTGATGAACAAAATAAAATCGTTTGGGCAACTTCAGACGAAAAAATAAAAGGAGGTAATAATGAGCTTAGATAAATATAGATTAAGATTTCCGCTCGATATACCTGAAAAATGCAGGGAAGAAAAAATGGAAGAAGTTTTGGAAAATATTAAATTTTCAAGAAATTGTTTTGTTGTGTTTGAAGATTATAACGGTTCTTCTGAATTACTTTTTACAGGACTAAATGAAAATACACTTGCCAGTTTTGTTGTGCTGCTATCCAAACATGAACAGTTTTATCAATTTTTAAAAATGGCTTTAATAACAAGGGAGCGTTTAATGAAAAATGATAAAAATGGTATGGATTTTTATAATAAGGCTTTGAAGTTTTGCAAAGAAAATTTTTGTGATATGGTTGCTAAAGAAGAAGAATAAATTAACGATATGAAAGTCAAGATAAATTTGTTTATTTTCTTGCATTGTAAAGAGACCTTATGTCTCTTTTTTATTTAATCTCTTTTCTTTCAAAATTTGAAAGCTGAACGGATGATTCAAGCATAAATTAGAATTTAGACCTGAAAGAGAACTTGAAAACGACTTTAGTAAGAATTCCAAATATTTAGGATGAATTAAATAAAAATATTACTTTGTACTGGTAATCCGATAATTATCGGATGGCTTTACGCAACTCGGCAATACAAAAAACGAAGAAAGCAAGTAGTGAAAATGAAGTTTCTTATAATTACATAAATACAAACATTTGTCAGAATCATAAAGAACGACACCGCAAACCCAAAAACGGACAGACAGAAGAACGAAATATTAACTTTAAAACCGATAAGAAACAAAGTGACAGATGACAAAAGAGAAAGCAAAAAATAAAAACTTACAAGAAGCTAAAACCAATAAAAAGGACGAGTTTTATACACAGCTTTCCGACATTGAAAGAGAGTTAAAGCATTACAAAAAGTACTTTAAAAACAAAGTTGTTTATTGTAACTGTGACGACCCACGAGTGAGCAACTTCTTTCATTACTTCTCTTACAACTTTGAAAAATTTGGACTTAAAAAACTCATTGCGACTTGCTACAAAAACCAAAATATGGACTTGTTCAGTCAAAATGATTCTGAACAAGCAATTTATTTGGAATATACAGGTGACAAAAACGGGAATAACATTCCTGACCCAGCCGAAATCGGAATTAAAAAACTAAAAAGTGACGGAGATTTTAGAAGCAAGGAATGTATTGAACTTCTTAAACAAACGGATATTGTAGTTACAAATCCACCTTTTTCCCTTTTTCGGGAATACGTTGCACAACTTATTGAATACGATAAGAAATTTATAATTGTAGGTCACCAAAACGCAATAAAATATAAAGAGATTTTTCCTTTAATCAGAGACAACAAACTTTGGTTGGGTTACGGTTTTAAAGGTGGTGCAGGACATTTTATTAACGAGCATTACGAAGATTACGCATCTGCAACAGACCGAAAAGAAGGAATGATAAGAGTTTCGGGAGTTCATTGGTTTACCAATCTTGAAATCAATAAACGACACGAGGACTTAATTCTATACAAAAAATACACGCCAGAAGAATATCCTAAGTATGAAAATTTTGATGCAATCAATGTAGATGTAACAAAAGATATCCCTATGGACTATGACAGTTTAATGGGCGTTCCAATAACCTTTATGGACAAATACAATCCTGACCAATTTGAGATTATTGGTGTAGGAATAGCAAACTTAGGTCTTGAAATCGGAATAGAACCCTACAAACCTGAACATAAAAAATACAGAAAAGAAGTTCAGAAGCGTGGAGCAGTTGACGGTGATTTATATATGATGGTTGACGGAGTTGTAACAGTTCCATATTCACGAATAATAATCAGAAACAAGAAAGTGCAAAAATGAAAATAGAGCTTAAAGAAATTACAGTCCGAGACCTAACGAACGGCTATCAAGACAATGAAGAAAACGGAGTTGTTGGCTACCGTGGCAAATTAGACATTCGTCCACCATATCAGCGTGAATTTATCTACAAAGACAAGCAACGTGAAGCTGTAATAGATACAATTACAAAGGACTTTCCTTTGAACGTGATGTATTGGGCAGTTCGGGAGGATGGAAACTTTGAAGTAATTGACGGACAACAACGGACTATTTCAATTAGCCAATTCGTTGAAGGAGATTTTGCCTACAAAAACAGATATTTCCATAACCTACAAAATGATGAGCAAGAACAAATCTTGAACTACAAAATTATGGTTTATCTGTGTAGCGGAACAGACAGCGAAAAATTGGAGTGGTTCAGGACTATAAATATTGCAGGTGAAAAACTAACCGACCAAGAATTAAGAAATGCAGTTTATTCAGGTTCGTGGGTTTCAGATGCAAAAAGGTATTTCAGTAAAAATGGTTGTGCCGCATACGGTTTGGGTGGCGACTATATGAACGGAACACCGATTAGACAAGACTATTTAGAAACAACAATAAAGTGGATAAGCAATGACGGCATTGAACATTATATGGCAAAGCAACAGCACGAGCCAAATGCCAATGACCTATGGTTGTATTTTCAGAGTGTAATCAGTTGGATTAAGGCAGTTTTCCCAAAGTATCGCAAAGAAATGAAAGGTATTCAATGGGGCTTTCTTTACAACGAGTTCAAGGGCAATAAATTTGACCATAAAAAACTTGAAGAAGAAATCACCAAACTAATGCAAGACGAAGATGTAACCAACAAAAAAGGGATTTACGAATACGTTTTGACACGAAAAGAGAAGTTTTTAAATATTCGGGCATTTACCGATAATCAAAAGCGTGAAGCATACGAAAGACAGAAAGGAATTTGCCCAGTATGCACAGAAAAATATAAAATTGAAGAAATGGAAGCTGATCATATTACACCTTGGCACGCAGGCGGTAAAACTGAGACCATAAATTGTCAAATGCTATGCAAGGATGACAATCGAAGAAAATCAGGGATTTAAACAATTAGAAAGGCTTGTTGTAATGTCCCCTATAACGTCCCCTAAAAATTAAAAAGCCTTGAAAGTCAATACTAACAAGGCTTTAAAACTTAAACTCGTGCCCGAGACTGGATTAGATCAATTTTTATAATTCGTTGTTTCTAGTTTTAAACTGCAATTAATTATCCTCTTTTTCATTAAAATGCTGTTTCATTCTTTCCTATTTCTTTTTTTAAAAAGTTCTAGCCCTTTAGCTAGGAAAATAGGTATTAGAATTTTAAAAAAAGAAATTGCTTTTTCTGTATCTCCCTTAATTAAGAAAGTGGAAAGAATTCCAATCGTAATTACCCAAAACCAGTCTATTGGTTTTATCTCGACACTAAATTTGGTTTGTAATTTCATTGGATTTTCTATTTGCAATTTTTAATAAGATATTTTTTTCAAAATTCTTACTTTATTAATATTTGACAATCTGATTTATAGTTATAGAGTAGTTATAGAGAATCTTTCTTGTTATAGAATTTGGCTATTTCTATGCAATGTTTTCCATAAATATCAATAGGCAAAAAATGTTTCATCTATAATGGTGAAACAAAGCTAATCAACTTGTAGAGGCTTTTTTACTAAAAATTTTAGTAATATAGAGGCAATTTCTCTGGATATGATTGAGGAAGGACATTAGGGGCTTAAAAAAGTTTGATAACTGTTGAATAACTTTTGGATAACTTTTATTACATGGCAATTAATTTGGCTTCTCTACTTTCCCAATGCTGTTTCATCCTTTCGGCTTCTTCCTTTTTAGAAACCTTAATATATTTTAGAAAAGCTTTTTCTGTTTTGTGGCCAGTAACTGCCATAATTGTAAGTGTAGAAGTTCCGTTTAGATATTCGTTTGTAGCAAATGAACGTCGCGCTGTATGGCTGCTTACCATCTGCCACTTGTACATATTTATCGTTACTTTTTTTCCTGCCTTTGTTATTGTTTTTGATTCCGTGTGTTGAAGAGATTTTACATCCTGACAAATTTCTTTCAGATAGTTGTTGAACTTTTGATTAGAAATTGTTGGCGGTAAGCCATTATATTTTTTAATTATTTTTTTAATAATGCTATGAACTGGAATTACAACTTTATCACCTGTTTTTGATTGTTCTATTTCTATAAAGCCATCAGTAATGTTTTTAGGAGTAAGTCGGGAAAAATCAGAAAATCTTAATCCGGTAAAACATCCTACTAAAAACAAATCTCTTACCCGGTCAAGTGATGGTTTACTTGAAAGGTCTAAGGTCTCAATTTCCTTTAATTCATTAACTGATAAATAAATGTTATCTGCTTCCTCGCTTGGTTTGGTAAAATACTTTCCTTGGAAAGCTGTGTTTTTATGATAACCTAATTCCAATGCCGCTGCCATTACGGCCTTTAATTTCTTTATATTATCTCCAACCGTATTAATTGAAAATCCCTTGTCGTTTAGGTAGCTGATAAAGTCATTGTAAAACTCAAGAGTTATATCCTCGAACTCTAAATTATTTCTATACTCTTTCAATATTTTTAATGCCCTCTTATAATATTTTGCTGCATCTGGTCTTATCACTTTACCTTTTGAATTTGATCTTCCTCCTGCTGCTGTTTTATCAATGAAGTCCTGATAAAAATCAAAAAGAGAAAGCTTTGAATTCTCCTTCAAAATTGCACTTCGAATATATCTTTCCAACATCGCTTCTGTTGGAGGTTCTTCATTCACATTAAAGCTGTCTAAATAAAGCTTATTTACTTTGGAGGCTATATTGCTTAGCTTTTGATTAAACTCTCCTGATTCAGGAAAAGAAGGGGTAATTCGAGCTCGTGAAGTTTTCGAATTCCAATATTTTGGATTGATGCTTTCTTTTATGCAGAAGCGTATTCTTTTTTTATCATAACTGACGGAACAAATTAAGCCAGTTTCGTTTTTGCTTTTAGGTCTAAGGAGGTAAAATTTCACTTTCATTTAAGCAGTTTTTTTCAAGAGTGGTAAAAATAGAAAAAATTAACTTGATTGACACTGTGATTGACAGTATTTTTTAATTTTATTTTTCTTTAATTTTCTACTCGGTGCCTGAAAGTCAATATAGACAATGATTTAATGATTAAGAGAGATAAATGTAGATAAAAAAAGACAAGTATAAAGTTGTCCTCGTGGGACAACACAATAAATTTTAAAAGCCTTTTAAACACTACGTTTGAGAGGCTTTTTTAATTACCGGGGTCAATTGAGGGGTCAATTTATACCCTTTACTTTTCTTTACGAAATTTATCTTTGGTTAACATGATATTTTATTCCCTCAATCATTGTCGTCAATAGTTCCGCATTTTTAATGAATCCTTTAATAAACTCTTGTGTTTTCTTCTGTAATCCGTTTTTATTTTATAAAGGATAATATCTACCTTGAACTTACTATTGCAACTTGCTGAATACATTATATCTCTATAAAGTTTGATTTTAAAACCTGATCCTGATAACCTGGCTGATTAGAGTTAATGTTGGATAACAAACAATAATTAATGAAAAGGCAATTTAAATATTATAGTTGAACGTCTGCCTTTTTAAAAAATTATTGAACATATTAAAACTAATGATAAATCCGATTGTGCCAATAACAATCCAAAATGTATAACTCTAAATAATTGATAATGAATTATGATTTTTTTTGTACTCTTACATCTTATAATGTAAATACAATCGTTATCTGCGAGCATAACTGACGACAATAATGGAACTTATAAGTAAGAAAACTAGGAGCGAATTTCAGGAATTTTTTGTAACCAAAACTTTACGAGAAATCGGTTCGTACTTTGACAATCATGATGTAAAATACAATGAGCTTCCTGAAGACAAAAATTATGGTGGACAAAGAAGAACTCTTGTAGAAAACTATTACATTAATTTTAAATGGAACGACCCAAAGGAAGTCCGTAAAATGTTAAACGTTTACGAAGAAGTACTATTTGACTTATCTGAAACAGTAAATCAATGGAATGCAGATACTAATAAAGAGTGGTTAGAAAAACTTAAGAAATTTTTACTGAGGGATGGTTATTCCTTTGAAAACCGTAAAATAGTTCCTGTTGGACAAGTTGCAAATTTTGAAGATTTACAAAATGCAACTAACTTACTTGACAAGACACACTTTCAAGAGTACATTGAAAGAATAAAAAAATCTGTAACTGATGACCCAAGTCTTGCGATCGGTTCTACAAAGGAACTTGTTGAAGCGACTTTGAAAACGATATTAACAAAACTAAATATTGATTTTGGCAAAGACGATGATGTTCCTAAATTATTAAAAAGTGTTCAAAAGGCACTTGAACTTGTTCCAGATGATGTGGACGACACAAAAAAAGGAGCTGACATCATTAAAATCCTGTTAAGTAATTTAGGACAAGTTGTAATAAAATTAACTGAACTTAGAAATTTATATGGAACAGGACACGGGAAAGAAAATGTTAGAAAAGGACTAAACGAAAGACATGCAAAACTTGTAGTAGGTGCTGGAATAACACTTTCAACTTTTCTTTTAGAAACTTTTGAGCACCGACGAACAAAGTAATACATTGCCAGCAGGTAACATTGCTTGTAGCAAAACGTTAAATGCCATTCCCCTTTTTTCGGGAGCCGAAAATTACTTCTCAAGCTAACGTTTATGAAATAAAAGAATATTGAAAATTAACAAATTAAAAAAACGTTAGCCAGAATTTACCAAAACCTAAACAATTACAATGTATAAAAATTTCGAACCTCATAAATTTTACAAACCGATAAGCTTTAATTACACTTCAAATAAAATTGAACTTTGGCAAGCCGGACAAATGAAAAGCAACGACAGTTTCTTGACTTCAATTAGTTGCATTGAAGAAAATTATAAAATGAAAATAACCTTTAAAGGTGAGACCTTTAATAGGTTTGTTGACAACGAATTAATATTCGATAAAATATTCTCTTTACACGATAGACTAGTTTTGGTTACTATGCCAGAAGAAAGCACTTTAGACGTCATTGGTATGTCGGCATTAAGAACTACTTGTGGCATTACAAGACTAGGAAAAAGATTTAGTACAAATGAGCCTTTCTGTTGCAGTTTATTCTTTGTTGAAAACGCAATTGATTTGGTGACATTTTCATTTAATAACCCAGAAAAACTCTTGGAATTTTACAAATAAAAACTATGAACACAATAATTAACGCTGCATTAAATTATATTGAAACCGAACAAATTCCACAAGCTAAACAAAAAATGATAGAGCTTTATAATTCTATTAAGCATAGTCCATTAGATTTAAATAAAATTGAGAAGCCTGATGATTTTGCAAGCATAATAGCTACTATGTTGCAATTAAAAGTGATAAATGACGATGACATAATTGAACAAATTGCAAGTATCGGATATGTTGTTATTAGTAAAGCAATAATTTCAAATCCTGCACCCAATAAAAATATGTTTAGGTTACTCATAATTCATTTTGCGAGAGAACAATTCAATTATACTTTAAGTACTGCTTTGGGTTTTAGCACAGCATCAAATTTCTTTTCACCTACTGGACAAATGGCAGGAAATAGAACTGCGAATGCCATGTACGAAATGGAGGCGTATGACCTATTTACAAATCCTATTTTATATCAAAAAATACCAATGTTCGCAGAGGCGAAAAATGAGTTAGATGATTTAATCCGAAGGGATCATTTCTACAATAAAAACGAAACACAAGTAATTGAGGAGGGCAAGGAACTACATAAAAAAGCATTAGACTATTTAACAGAGAAGATTTTAATTAGAGGAGATATAGATTAAACGGCAGTAAACAAAAGGTTGCTATGTGCAATTGGGGCTACTAAAATATTTTTTGCCAACACACTGCAAAAAACTTAATTAATCAACCTATATCGGGATGAATTATCTTAGACAACTAATAATAGGATTTTTATTATTAAGCAGCCAATTTTTTTCAAGACGGGTCACTGCATAAAGCCTGCCCTTTGCCATCCACAGCGACCATCCAATAAATTGAAATCGCTTTAAACAGTAATACTTTTACTAAATTTGTTGGCATGACAACAGCGATAGACATAAAACCACTCACCAATGAGTTACCCAGCCACTTTGCCGACAGAGTTGGACAGTTTTATGCTAAAACTGTTACGATACAGCACAAGAAGGACAATGGACAGTTTTTTACTCCGACGGAAATTGCTCGCTTCATGGCAGGACTCAGCAAACAAGCAAAAGAAAAATTCAAAATACTTGACCCAGGTTGCGGTACAGCCATTCTTTCAAGTTCACTTATTGAGACACTTGCAAAACAGAATGACAACTTAAAAGAAATTGAACTCGTTGTTTACGAGACAGACCAAAAAATTCTGCCATACACAAAGACGATACTTGACTATTTAGGCAAATGGCTAAAGAAATATAAAATCAAGTTTAAAGCCATGCTTGACACAAAAGATTTTGTTCTTGAAAACAAAGATTGCTTTCAAGTATCGGCGACACTTTTTTCTGAACCTAAAAACGCCACTTACGATATTGTAATTTCAAATCCACCATATTTTAAAATATCAAAGGATGACAAACGGGCGACTGTAGCAAAGTCTATTGTTTGGGGCCAACCTAACATTTACTCAATCTTTATGATGGTTGCTACAAAACTTTTAAAAGAAGGCGGTGAACTTATATTTATTACGCCAAGAAGTTTTGCATCAGGTAATTATTTCAGGGCTTTCCGTGAGGCTTTCTTTCAGGAAATAGAAATTGAACATATTCATCTGTTTGGCTCAAGGACTGACACTTTTGACCGTGATAGTGTTCTGCAAGAAACTTTAATCTTAAAAGGTAAGAAGCAAAAACTAAATGGGTATTCACCTTCAATACTTGTAACACATTCTAACGGAATAAGAGACATTGAAAATTTTACTGAAAATATTTATAAAACTGATGAGCTGATTGACTTAAAATCAAAAGAAAAAATCATACACCTTCCAGCAAATGAAACAGACGATAAAGTAATCAAGTTATTTAAATCGTGGGCAGGTAGCTTACGTCAATACGATATTCAAATTTCAACAGGTCCGGTTGTTTCTTTTAGGGCAACACAATACTTATTTGAGCAATACCAAAATGGAACAGTTTTTTTAGTTCCATTGTATCAGCTTATCAACACAGCCAAAATGCAATTTGAATGGCCTGTAACTAAAAGGAATAAGCCTCAGTACATTCAACTTTGTGAAGAAACCAAATCGCTTTTGCTTCCTAATAAGAATTATGTTTTTCTTCGCCGCTTTAGTGCGAAGGACGACAAGAGCAGATTGGTTGCAACTCCCTATTTCGTGGATATTGCACAAGCGGAATATATCGGCGTAGAAAATCATCTTAATTATATTTACAGACCCAAAGGCCATCTTGATAGAAATGAAATATTAGGGCTTGCTGCTTTGTTAAACAGCAATCTTTTCGACACATATTTCAGAACCTTCAATGGAAATATAAATGTGAGTGCTACAGAACTAAGGGAAATGCCTTTACCACCTTTAGAAGACATCAAACAAATTGGCAACCAAATAATATTACTAAATGATTTTTCACAATCAAGAGTTGATGAAATTATAAACAGCTACTTTGATATAGAACATATATTCGCTTATGAGCAAAATTGACGAAGCAAAAGAAATCCTTAAAGAATTAGGGTTGCCCGCAGCACAACAAAATGAAATTTCAGCCTACACATTGCTTGCCCTTTGTGATATTAAGCCCCGTGGAAATTGGAGCAAAGCCACTAAAGCAAGTTTAAAAGTCTCAAAGGGCATCATGGCATTTTGTAAAGACGTTTACAAAAAAGAATATGCTCCCAATACAAGAGAAACGTTTCGCAGACAAGTGTTGCATCAATTTGTTCAGGCAAGAATTGCAGATTATAACCCAGACAATCCGAAACTGCCTGTCAACAGTCCGAATGCTCACTATGCAATAACAAGTGAAGCATTAGAAGCTATCAAAACTTTTGGAACAAAAGCATGGAAAGAAGGAGCAGAAAGATTTAAGTCAGAAGTTGGTGAACTTTCAAAACGTTACTTAAAAGAAAGAAAACAAAATTTAATCCCTGTAAAATTAAGTAACGGCAAAACTCTCAAACTATCTGCAGGGAAACATAATGTTGTACAAGCTGCAATTGTTCAGGATTTTGCTGCACGTTTTGCAAACGACAGTGAAGTTCTTTATTTAGGCGACACAGCAAACAAAGACCTTTATGTTGACAAAAAAGTATTGAAAGAAATAGGCATCCCAATAACACAACATAGCAAACTACCAGACGTAGTTCTATTTGACAGAAAGAAAAATTGGCTATATTTAATTGAGGCGGTTACTTCTCATGGCCCTGTTTCACCAAAACGAATTGTTGAATTGGAGGAATTATTAAAAGATTGCAAAGCAGGCAAAGTTTATGTTACTGCATTTCCAGACTTTGCAGAATTTAAAAAGCATTCAACAAACATTGCATGGGAAACAGAAGTTTGGGTTTTAGATTTCCCCGAACACATGATACATTTTAATGGCGACCGTTTTATGGGACCAAGATAACCCAACACGCAAAACATAACCTTGAGGCAAGCCTCGAACGTTGGGTTTTATCCTACCCTTCACCATTATCCAAATTATTTTGAATACTCTGTAGAGGCAACTTTATAAAACCTCGCTACCTATCTAATAAGAGCAAAAAGATTAATTGCATATTCTTCTTCATAATTGTATTTCTATTTCAAGATGCAATTGATCTTTAATTTCTATTCTCTTATTTACCCTTGTTTTTAAGGTTTTATAATTCCCTCTTTTTTCAATCCATATTTTATTCAATATCCTGTCGGAGGCATTATTTTCTTTTACTTTTTAAATGGTGTATGTCTATAACATACACCAAACGTATTCAGTATTGAGACTAACTTTACTTTTCCCTTGTCTTTGTTTTACTATTTTATTTTATAAATAAATCTGGGTTTTAAAGGGATTCTCCCTTCATTTAAAAAAATCTTCTTAAATGTGCAGTCATATTATCTGCATCTTAAGAAAGTAAACACCTCCTGTTGAGGTCTCAAAACTTCATGTTTTGATTTTCCATAATTGATTATAGCCTGATCGCTGCCGTTCAAATAAATTTTGAATGGTTCAATCATAAACTGATTGTAATTCATAAAAAACTTGACAAATTTTTTCTGTGGTACTACTCCTCTAATTTTGTGGTTTTTAAAAAATAGCAATTTTTATTCAGTCAATTTTTATTTTATTAATCTACTTCATAATCCGGTCGGTTTAGGTTAATGCCACTATTATTTTTTGGCAGTGTAAAATATCATCAAAATTCAATTCTCTTCCTTTGCGATCTTTCAGCCACTTTTGCGCCGGTTGATAACTACCGATATAAAACTCCTTCGCAACCTGGGTACATTTTTAATAGAAAATAACACAATTAAAAAAGCCTGATAGACAATTCCATCAGGCTTTTACAATTTTAATTTCAACTTAGACTTTATAAAAAGCCTTTTAAATTATTAGAACCCTTTTAATTCTCTTCTTAAATTATGGTCATACAGTTTCATAGAATTTAAAATAACAGGTAAATCAAATAATACTTTACCACCAAGTTTTAGAGGTTTAATAATTCCTTTATTAATCCAATTATAAATAGTGGGTTTTGTTACTTGTAATTTTTCCATTACCACTTTAATATTTACCAAGTTTGATTCTTCTTTTGAAGATTCTTTTAATTCGGATTTCATTTGATCTAAAAAGGGCTTTAAAGATTCCTGAAGTAATATTTTAAATTCATCAACTGTCATAGTTTGCACATATTTTATATACATATTTTAATATTTTTATTGTTAAAAACACATTTTTAGTAAAAAATAGCGCTGTCTGCGAATATTAATTAAATATGGGGTAAAATATATTACCAAATTATGGGCTTGTACAAAATGATTTTCTGACACCCAATTTTCATGAATTGCAAATACTAATTTGGCATATTTAAATGGGTTTTAAAGATTAGTGAATAAAAATAAATACTGGTAAAAAATAAAAGGGTAATAGAATTACCAATTAGGGGATTTTGTAGAAAAGCAATTTTTTAAAATCCAAAAAATGAAAACTGCTATGAAGTGTAAAATTAGTAAAAATTTGTTAATCAATCGTAAGCATTTTTCTATATAACCTATGAAAACCACTATTCACCCCGCGGGAGCGCGAATACAGTCAATCAAACAGCTTTTAAATTTGGCCTGTTCCAAACCTTTGCCATCTCTAAAAATTTTACGGTGTCTGTTATCTTAATATACTTCTTGAAAGTTTGATATTCTTTATGTCCGGTTATATTCATTACAACCTCTGCCCTTATACCTTTTTCTAATGATAATGTTACAAAGGTTCTTCTTGCTGTATGGCTTGTTACAAAATTGTATTTAGGTTTTTTTATAATAATTTTCTTTGAGCCACTAAATTTTTCTATCTCAATCATTTCATCTATTTCAGCTATTTCACATAATTCCTTCAAATACTGATTCGTCTTTTGGTTACTGATAGTAGGAGGTAAAGGTCTTTCTTCATTCTCGCTTCCATATTTCCTTAATATTTTTTTTGCATGTTGGTTCAATGGTATCTTTAATGATTCCCTGGTCTTTTCTGTTTTGATTTCTAAAAAATCTTCTTTAATATTTGACTTATTAATTTTTGCAATATCCGAAAAGCGTAATCCTGTAAAACAGCCGAAACAAAAATTGTCTCTTACCTGTTCAAGGCATTTGGATAAGCCTTCTAAATTCAACATTTTGAATAGCTCATTTTCTGTTAAGTAAATAATATCTGTTTCTTCCTTAATTACTTTAAATCCGGTAATATTTACATTTGAAGATAGTATTTCCATCTTCTTACAATAATTCAAAAATACTTTTAGAACCTTTATATGCCTTCCTGCTGTGTTATTAAGAGAATGATGTTCTTTGAATAAATAATTCATAAACCCTTCATAAAATGATTGATTTATTTTTTCAAAAGTTATTGGTTCTCCTAAATATTCTGAATAATTTTTTAACCTAGTCAATGTAGCATTGTAATTAAGTATTGTTCCCTTAGCCTTTGTTGCTATTGCATTTTCCATGAATTCTTGATAAATTCTATAAAATTCATTTCCTGCAGAGATTTCCCCAATTTTCATTCTAAATTTTCTTTCTACTACATCTACCGAATATTCTCTTTTATTAAACATTGCTTCTCTTAATATTTCCTCAATGTCTGCTTTATAGTCGCCCAAAAGGCTGTTTACCTCTTTTACTTCATTTGCTTTCCCTTTAACTAATTTACCTTTCTCCCAATTAACTTTTCTTACTTTTAGTTTTGTAGAAATTTTGAATTTTTTCCCCTTGTCTTGATAAACAAGTATAACCTGTGAAAATCCTTTTTTGCTTTCCGGTTTTAAGTAAAAATTTGTTGTTGCCATTTTTAGGGTCAATTTTAGGGTCAATTAATGCTTTATCTGTTTATAATAACTTTTACTGTAAATTATTTCAGATCCTCTGAAACACCAATAAAATCAATGCTTTCAGTAAATCTTAGTAAAATTCAGTTTAAATTAATTAACCCCTTTAGTAATCCTCGTGGGACAACACAATAAATTTTAAAAGCCTTTTAAACACTACGTTTGAGAGGCTTTTTTAATTGTAATTGTCATTCGGATGGTCAGTTTATACCCTTTTCGTTACCTAATTGATCTTTGGCTTACCTAATATTTTATTTTGGTAATTTCCCCGATTGATTGACCAACGACAATACAAAATATATAATACTAATTAATTCAAGTTGCTAGTTATTAAGTCAGTTTATTAAAAGTAAATGCTACTATAAACATTAATAGTTTCAGCAAAAATCCTTTAAATGTAACTGCATGTATTTTTCTTAAAAACAAAT